>JAGLQT010000118.1 GCA_023136715.1 Gammaproteobacteria bacterium
AGCAAGTGTCAGGGATATTGGTGCTGTTTTTGGTCTACTAATGGGACTGCCTCTGCTGATTGTATTGAGGTTGTTCAGAAACAAGTAATTAATCTTTAGTTACTTGTTTTACTATAAGAAAAGCGGCCATTGGGCCGCTTTTCTTGTTTCTGGCTTAAGGTATCGGATTGATGTATCTTTATCCTGAAAAACCTTATGAATTAAACGATAATCTCCTGTCGAATTAATTTACATACTTGTTTCTCTAGTAGATGTTTTAATTTTAAATCGCTGCAGCTTATTGATTTACCCTGCCTTTATATTTTTTGGCATGACTAGTGCAGTACATATTCCCGTAACAGCTTTGTTAAAAGGGATTTAAGTTATGTCCATCTATAACTGTGAAAATGATCGACGCGCTAAGCAGAGAAGGCTGTGTAAGGATCGTAGGGTGATAGTAAGATTTGGTGATGCCCTTGGCCGACGCTCTGGTGTAGACAGGCGAATTAGTGGATTGAGTAGAGTTTTAAAGTCTCTTCTAGCCTAACGGGTCTTTGGTGGGTTCATAAAAATAGGATGCACATGTCGAATCAGCTAACACTATTAAAATAACAGTAAGTTCTTATGTTGCCATCTCCCAGTATTAATGTAATGTAATCAATGAGTTATTTATCTGGCACAATAATTGCTTTACTTAAACAGTAGAATTAAGAAATTTAAAAAAAGAGAATTAAGAAATTTAAAAAAAGGATGGCGCAGGCATGAATAATAAAATATCACTTCTCAGCACCAGCATAGCGCTGATTCTGGGAATAAATGCAACTCAATCATTTGCTGCAACACATGTAACCGATATTCTAGCTGCCGATCATGGTGGCAAATTTGGCACCATTACATTTGATGACTGGGGATTCGTAGGCCCAGATGGTCGAGGTGCAAACGATTTTGAACCCATAAATGGCTTCAACGCGGATTCCGTTGGTCAAGTTCAACATGTTGTTACACGTGATGAGGACGGCCTAACACCTGACGCACCTATGACAGTCAATGCTGATCTCGGCACAGATGTATACGGTAGCGCAGATCTCGATGCGACAGTTACATTTTTTCATTGGGCATACACAACTGTGGCTGGCTCCACTTTTAGCAATATGCTTATCGATACCGATGGTGATTATTTCATAGCGCAGAACGACATGAGTTTTATGAACTATGAAGTTTATAAGCACAACAGTGATTTATCACCAGGAGACACTGATTACTGGCCTGATGGCGATATAGCAACAAAAATCGCTTTTTTCCCATATACGCTTTCCGATGCTAAGGGATGGTGTGGCTCGATAATGGCAACCAATCCTGGTGCTCTACAGCCAATGGCAGGACAGGTTCAATTTGATTTCGCGTTTGACGTATATTTCCAATTTCAACCGGGAGTCTTCACCTACAGTAGTACTGAAATCGTAAAAGACTTCCAAATGCGTAGTTATGGAGAGCTATCGATAGATATCCAGAATCAGACGGGAACCGATTTTCAGGTAATGACCGCTAGTGCTGTAGTTAATAACACTAATCCAGGTATCAACAACGCGATAGTTGACGGGGCACCGGTTGATTCGAATTATTATAATCTGGTTTCCTTCATGGGTGGTGGTGTACTTGATTACCAAAGTCACTGTGGAGTACTAAATCCTAGTTATGCAGGTCAACCCGGCATTCCTAAATATACTGGATTTATCGATGGCCCAACTGACTCAGCTTCATGTGAAACCGCAGGTGGTAATTGGCAAGGACATATCTACACTGGTTACGCGTATATCTTGCGAGCTGATGGTATTCGTGTCATAGAAGCCATGGATTATGCTGCATATCCAGATCTGACTGATGTTCCAACTGTAGTGTCAGGAACTGCATACAATAATGATGAATTAGAAGTTTCTCAACCTATCGCAGATTTAACAGGAACACCAAATACATTAGTTTTTGTCGACCAGTCAGGCGCTTTGCTTGATACGGTAACAACCTCAAATACTGTGACTCTAACTGGTCTTACTCGTCCCACGGTAATTACTATTGCTGGTGGCGAGTACAAAATCAACAGCGGGGACTTTACTGCAGATAGAGGTGTTGTCGTAGATAATGATACCGTACAGATACGTGTCACAACACCAAATAGTGCCGACAGTGCGGTTAACGCGGCATTAACAGTGGGTTCATTAAGCGATACATTTAGTGTTACTACTAGTGTTAGTTCTCTTGATACTGATGGTGATGGTGTCATTGACGCCTTAGATAACTGTGATGATATAGCTAACGCCGATCAACAAGATACGGATCTTGATCATTTTGGGAATGTTTGTGACTCAGATTTCAACAATGATGGCATAGCAAATTCATTAGATACTGGATTATTTAAAAATGCATTTTTCACCACAGGAAATGCGGAGACTGACCTTAACAGTGATAACATTGTTAACTCTCTCGACCTTGGTGTTTATAAACAACAGTTCACATTAGCACCTGGTCCATCAGGTCTTCTTCCATAAGGAGCAATATTTATGAATTTATACGAAACTAAAATAAAAGCATGCGCAATATTGCTATCATCGATATCAGTCATGTCATGTAGTGAATCGACAGATACTCAGTCACTAAATACAATAAATAACACTGACCCTGTTGTTACAGCATCATCAAAACCAACAGTTGCATTAACCTCTGAACAGGTGAATGTAACTGTTGGTGAGACATTTACTCTAGACATTACAATGAGCAATTTCCCAACATCCGAGGGTGGTGGTGTAACCGTTCAATTTGACTCAACCATGCTGAATGTAAGCAATGTTACTATTAACTCTGATGTTTGGAATTTTGTGAATAAAGCTGGAGAAATTGACAACAACGCTGGAGTTGTTTCTGATATCTTATTTAGTAGCTTTAATGGCATATCTGAAGATAGCAATGTAGCAACTATTACCTTCATCGCAATAAGCAGCGGTAGTAGCCAAATCAGCCTGGAAACCTCATCAATTAATCCATTCTCTAGTAATGGCGGTGAGATAGCAGCTAATTTTGTATCTACAAAAGTAACAGTTAACTAAAGGATAAATGATGAAAAAAATAAAAATATTATTCATAGCGACACTACTTTTTAGTAGCTATCTGAATGCTGCAACCATTACATGGGATACAGTAAACAGCAGCTCCTTTGGGGGCGATATCTTCAATTTGAATGTTGTAGGGACTGGTTTTGCTAGCAATGTAGATGGTGGTGGGGTTGATCTTTCATTTGACTCTAGCGTAGTTAATGTTTTATCTGTCACTATCGACGAACTTGTATGGGACTTTGGTGGTGCAGGCATTAATACAGGCACCATAGATAATGTTGCTGGCACAGTAAATGGCATCATGGTCAATGCACTGTCGGCAGTTACTGGTGACTTCACTGTTGCTACAATACAATTTCAGACAATTGCTGGTTTCGGTTCTACTAGTGGCCTAACACTAACGGAATACGCCTTAAATCCCTGGGCGAGTGGCGGTAGTGCAATTAATCCAACCTTTGTTGGTGGTAATGTAAGTGTGGTGCCAGTACCAGCAGCAGTATGGTTATTTGGATCTGGTCTTATTGGGTTAATAGTTACAGCTAGGCGCAAATATACAGCCTGATGTTAATAAAAATATTAAAAAAAGCGGCCATTGGCCGCTTTTTTTATGCATGTCTTCTGCGATTTCGATAATAATACCTCAAAATTTCATTACCATGAAGGTAGGGGATATATTTAGATAACTCTATCTAATCCATTGGTTTTGCGTGAGTAATTTATTTTTAACATAGTAAATACTGTTTCTAAAGATGGATTTAATGAGAAAAAATGGACAATGTCGACGAATCATCGATCATGATAAACCTGATTGACAGATAAAATAGAGACGTACATGTATGGATCGTAGGGCTGTAGTACGATTCGGTGATGCTTTGGGGAGGTAATCTGGGGTTGATCGAAGAAGAGGTCATTCCTTGAAGCGTATTAAGGATTCACTAGCGGTTCTTTTGAGAGGTAGTGCCTGAGGATAACTATGCTTCTGGAGCTGCTTTGAGTTCATCGGACTCTTTATTTTCTTCTACTGGTTCAGGCGGTTTGATTGGACTGACGATCACCAAAATACCCAGCAGTGGATGGTCAATATAATGTAATTCATTACTGCGCATTCTGCGCTGAGATTTTATTTCAAATTCATCAAATTTCCTATTGTGCAGAGCAGGTGAGTCTGGACTGTACGACTTATTCAGGCGCTTATAGAGTAAATCGGTGTGGATGTGCAGGTATCGTCCTAATATTAGTTTGAGCGTACCTTGTACGTTGGATTTAATTTCCTTGTTATCTTTTTTTAGTGTTTGATGACCTGGATTTAGTATCGTTACACCAGCATTTTCTGCGTTGTTTTCCTTAATGGTATTGATTTGAATATTGACAGCATCTTCATTGCTGAGACCTGTTTGTTGCCAGGACTGGTGTAGCAACACGTTATATCTGGATGAACGTTCAAGTTTGGCGACGTGTTCAGCAAGTGCATCAGTTGTGTTATGCGTAATATGAATTACGTTGTTGTTTTCGGGGTACTCGGCTGGTACGGCTTTAGTTTCTTTATTCAGTTCAAGGCCGGGGAAGACATCTGTATCCGGTGTTATTGTTTCGGTTATTGAAAGCTGCTCCGGGTGATAAATAACCGGCCATTGTTCACTATTGACGTAGCGGTCAGAGCTGTCTTCAAAAATGACAATCTCAATATTGTATTGTTTGGTCTCTGCATGTGCGACTGTTATTGACAGTAATAGCAGCAAGCTGGAAATTGGTGATATAAACTTTTGCATTGCCTGATTATATTATTCTTGCAAGGTTAATGTGTTAATTGCTTGTGAAATTATATCTGTCCGTTTGTTGTAATCTTCGTCTTCCATATCATTAGTAATACGTAAAGTATCTGTGCCATTAAACTGATAGATAGAGGATTGTGTCTGAATTAACTCTATCAGTTTTGCCGGGTCAATGTTGGGTTGTTCCGTGAAAATCACTTTGAAGCCATTGTCGTTGCTATCTACCTTTGAGATGCCTGCTTTTTCAGCTAATAACTTCACTTCGGTAACCGCAAAAAGATTTTTGGTGCTATCAGGTAATAAGCCAAATCTGTCGATGAATTCAACACGAAGTTCGTCGAGCTCATTTGAGTTTTTAGCGCTGGCGATGCGTTTATATAGAATTAAACGTAGATGTATATCGTGAACATAATCATCGGGGATAATCGCCGGCATACCCAGGTCGATTTCAACGCCAGAATTCAGAGGCACGTTGGAGCTTTCACCTTTCTTCAGTGATTCAACGGCTTTTTCCAGTAATTCACTGTAGAGGCTAAAACCAATTTCGGTGATTTGTCCGCTCTGGTTTTCACCGAGCAATTCACCGGCACCACGAATTTCCAGGTCATGTGTAGCGAGGGTAAAGCCAACACCTAAATCTTCCAGTGATTCGATGGCATCAAGTCGTTTTTTAGCGTCATCGGTGAGCAGTGATTCAGGTGGTGTAATCAAGTAGGCATAAGCTCTGTGGTGAGAGCGGCCAACACGGCCACGAATCTGGTGAAGTTGTGACAGACCTAATTTATCGGCCCTGTTGATAATGATGGTGTTAGCCGTAGGCACATCAATACCGCTTTCAATAATAGTGGTGGCAACGAGTATATTGTATCGCTGGTGATAAAAATCCAGCATGATCTGTTCAAGATTTTTTTCTGGCATCTGTCCGTGAGCAAAGGCTATTTTTGCTTCGGGCAATAATTCTTTTAATTCATTAGTGAGCTTTTCTATGGTCTTAACTTCATTGTGCAGGAAGTAAATTTGGCCGCCGCGTTTCAATTCACGCTGACATGCTTCTTTAATAGCAACGTCATCCCACTGTGATACAAAAGTATTGATTGAATGGCGATGATGGGGCGGGGTAGCAATAATTGAAAGATCGCGTATGCCTGCTAATGACATGTTTAAAGTTCTTGGGATAGGTGTGGCTGTGAGCGTAAGGATATCGACCTCTGAACGTAATGATTTCATCTGTTCTTTATGTTTAACACCGAAACGATGTTCTTCATCGATAATTACTAAACCAAGATCTTTATACTTGACAGTTTTTTGTAGTAATTTGTGCGTGCCAACCACAATATCCACTTTGCCCGATTCCAGGCCATCAAGAACAGCCTGTTGTTTTTTTGCACTATTGAATCTGGTTAGACCTTCAACTTTAATTGGCCAGTCGGCAAAGCGATCGCTAAAGTTCTGGTAGTGTTGCTGTGCGAGCAGGGTGGTTGGAACAAGTATTGCAACTTGTTTACCGGTATTGGCAACAGCAAAAGCGGCACGCATAGCCACTTCTGTTTTACCAAAACCAACGTCACCACAAACAACTCGATCCATTGGAGTTGGATTACTTAGATCTTCCAGCACGCTTAATATGGTTGTTTCCTGGTCTTCGGTTTCTTCGAAGGGGAAGCCATTGCAGAAGCTCTGGTATTCATCATGATTGATTTCGTATTTTCTGCCTTTGGCTGCCGCACGGCGTGCATGAATATCCAGTAACTCAGCGGCAACATCACGCGCTTTTTTAATGGCTTTACTTTTTGCTTTTTGCCATTGCTCTGTGCCGAGCCTGTGTATAGGTGCATGCTCTTGTGATGCGCCTGTATAACGACTAATAAGATGTAGTGATGAAACTGGAACGTAGAGTTTGTCACCACCAGCATATTCAATAGTTAAAAATTCGGTATCGAATTCTGTGCCAGAAAGTTTCTGCAATCCAAGGTATCGACCAACACCATGATCAAGATGAACAACCGGTGAACCGACATTAAGATCGGTTAAATTTTTAACAACGGCGTCGGGATCTAAACCACGTTTCTTTCGACGTCGTTTTTGAATTGCGCGCTGACCATAAATTTGTGGCTCGGTGATGACGCATAATTCAGGTTCAAGTAAATTAAGGCCATTTTCAATTTCAAAAACCGTCAGGCATATGGGTTCTTCAGCATCAACGAAATCATTCCACGACTCACAAAGTTTTGGATAGATGTGATGCGAGCGTAATAACTCAGAGAGAATTTCACGGCGTCCAGGTGTTTCAGCGACGAAAAGTATGCGGCCAGTATATTCCTGGAGAAAAGCAGTTAATGCAGATGAGGGCTCTGCCGCTTGTGTGTTTAGTTTTAATTCGGGCGGTCTTTTTACAGCAAGGTCATGTTCGTTATCAATGCTGCTGTATTTTGTTACATTAACTGTTGAGTAGCGGTTAATGCGTTGCTCAAATTCTTCATTGCCGAGAAAAATTGTTTGCGGTGGAAGAATAGGGCGCTCAATATCATGTCTGCGTTGTTCATAACGCGCTTCTAAATCCTGTGTAAACGATCCAATTATTTCGTTTAAGTTATCGGGCTGTATAAATAAGGAGCCATCAGGTAGGTAGTCAAATGTAGTTTCAAGCTGGTTAAAAAATAACGGTAAATAGTATTCGATACCTGTGGGTATAAGGCCATCACTAATGCTGCTATAAATAATGCTTTGTAAAGGGTCGCCAATAATTTGTTGTCGATAATTTTCGCGAAATATTTTTATGCCTTCTTTATCAGTAGGAAATTCCCTTGCTGGTAGCAATTCGATGGCATCAATTTTTTTATCTGAACGCTGGTTACCGGGATCAAAGCTTCTGATCGATTCAATTTCATCATCAAATAAATCAATTCTGAATGGTGTTGCTGAACCGCTAGGGAAAATATCAATGATAGAACCGCGCACGGTGAATTCGCCGTGTTCCATAACTTGCGACACATACGAGTAACCAGCAGATTCTAGATTGGTTCTAAATTCGTGCGTATCCAGCTTTTGACCTGGTTCAAAGATCAGTACGCTATCACTAATGTATTTTTTAGGTGTCAGCTTTTGTAGCAGCGTGGTAACAGGTAATAAAAGAATATCGCCAGCCTGTATGTTTTGGAGCTGGTAAAGCGTTTTCAGGCGTTCTGAGACGATGTCCTGATGTGGTGAAAAAACATCGTAGGGTAACGTTTCCCAATCTGGCAGATGGAAGATGTTGATCGATGACGATCCATAGAACTTTATTTCACTGGTGAGTGAATCAGCGTGCGCAATATCCTCAACAATGACAACCACAGGGCCTTGATCAAATTGTTTTGAAGTTTCGACAATAGCCAGCGCAAAGGCGCTGCCATATAAGCGGCTCCAGTTAGTAGATGTCGTGGTGGCGTTGGGCAACAGAGGTTTTAGCACGGGTTCTTATCGACGCTGTAATTGTATGAAATCGAGCATTATCCAGTCCTTAACGGTAAACACAAGCGGTATGTTGTGGTTTGCTCCCAATAAGGACTTATTATATACATGGATGCGCATAATCTATATTATGTTAAATATGG
>JAGLQT010000119.1 GCA_023136715.1 Gammaproteobacteria bacterium
ATTTAACCAGTACCATCGCCAGTATCGCAAAACCTACCCAGAAATTAAAAACCAGACCTAATATATCCTGCATATGTTTCTCCAATATTTTCTTATATAAGCATTAATTTGCTCTTATAGATTAAAACCACAAGAACACGAAACTTGGGCCAAGGATAACGGAATACCCCTATTTTGTCATTGATCCCCATGATGTAGCCTCAAGTGGCTTGCATCTTTTATCCGCCACTCCATAATACCGCCTGCCGTTTTAATTTATTGATAACCATGAGCCAACAAGCCTTACAGCCCTATTTTCAACAACTCGAACTCTGCATGTTGAAAGACCGTCAGGGCTTTTTCCGACGACTGCGCAAGCTTCAAAAAAACGATAAAAAACAGGATTTTGACGAATCACTGAAATCGCTTGCCGCTGACCTTGAGCGCTCCATTGAGAAAGCAAAACTCCGCCAGCAACAGAGTCCAGCACCCAATTTTCCAGAAGAGCTCCCGATCAGCCAGAAGCGTGATGAAATTCTGGAAATCATTAAAGCCAATCAGGTCACCATACTCTGCGGTGAAACCGGCTCGGGTAAAACCACACAGCTACCTAAAATATGTTTGCAACTGGGACTAGGCTCGCGCGGACTGATTGCGCACACACAGCCACGACGACTGGCAGCACGCTCGGTGGCAGCTCGCATCGCTGAAGAACTGAAAACCGAACTGGGTCAACAGGTGGGTTTCAAAGTCAGGTTTACCGACCAGACCAGCGAGAATAGTTACATCAAATTGATGACCGATGGCATCTTGCTCGCCGAATGCCATCATGATCCGTATTTAAATCAGTACGACACCATCATCATCGACGAGGCGCACGAGCGCAGTCTCAATATTGATTTTTTGCTGGGTTACATCAAACAACTGATACAAAAACGTCGTGACCTGAAAGTCATCATCACCTCAGCGACGATTGATCCGGAACGTTTTTCCAAACACTTTAACGATGCGCCGATCATTAATGTTTCCGGGCGCACTTATCCGGTTGAAGTTTTGTATCGTCCGTTGAGCAGATATGATGATGAAGAAAACGATCCCAAAGATTTACAGCAAGGCATTGTCGATGCCGTACAGGAAGTCACCAAAATAGATCGTGGCGACATTCTTGTTTTCCTCTCCGGCGAACGCGATATTCGTGAAACTACTGAGGCACTAAGAAAAGAAAATTTGCAGCGTACCGAGATTTTACCCCTGTTAGCACGCCTGTCTGCCAGTGAACAAAACAAGATTTTCAAGGGATCCAGCCAGCGCCGCATTATTCTTGCTACCAATGTTGCTGAAACTTCGCTGACTGTGCCCGGCATAAAATATGTTATCGATTCCGGACTGGCGCGTATTTCACGTTATTCATGGCGCAGTAAAATTCAGCGCCTGCCCATCGAGAAAATATCACAGGCTTCGGCTAATCAACGCAAGGGACGTTGTGGTCGCGTTTCCGCAGGCATTTGCATTCGACTCTATGACGAAGCAGATTTCAACACTCGCAGTGAATTCACCCCACCCGAAATTCAGCGCACTAACCTGGCGGCAGTTATCCTGCAAATGGAAAACCTGCAACTGGGGCATATTGATGACTTTCCTTTTGTTGAAGCCCCTGATGATCGCCTGGTCAATGATGGTTATAAACTACTGCTCGAGCTTGGCGCCATCAATAAAAAACACCAGCTCATCGCGATTGGTAAAAAGTTGGCACGTTTACCTATAGATCCAAAACTGGGACGCATGTTGATCGAAGCTGAGAGAGAGAAATCCCTCAATGAAGTACTGATTATTATTTCAGCATTAGCGACACAGGACCCAAGAGAACGGCCGATGTCCAAACAACAGGCGGCCGACCAGAAACATCAGCCATGGAAAGATGCAAAATCTGATTTTATTTTCTATCTCAATCTATGGGATGAATTTCATTCCCAGAAAAAACTCATTTCAAGTAATCAGTTACGCAAGTGGTGCAAGCAGAACTTCTTATCCTGGATGCGCATACGTGAATGGACAGACACGCACAGGCAAATCAGGAAAATGTTGCAGGAATTAAAAATCAACTTCAACAAAGGCACCGCCGATTATGATGCAATCCATCGCGCCCTGTTAACCGGCTTGCTCGGCAACCTGGGCTTAAAAGACGATAACAAGGAATACCTGGGAGCACGTAATAAAAAATTCCACATTTTCCCCGGCTCTGGTTTATTTA
>JAGLQT010000012.1 GCA_023136715.1 Gammaproteobacteria bacterium
TAAATGTAAGCATCAATTCAGGAGCCTGACAATGAAAAAACTTATTGTTTTCCTTATCGCGATTTTCCTTTTCCTGTTTGCCATCACTGCCGAGGCGCGCGACATAACTTCTGGTACCATTATGATTCTCGGAGACACCAGCATTGATGATAGTTTCGTCTTTTTCTAGTATGACCGCCCACTAGCTATGCGTTATATTTACAAGCTCAGTTCATCTTATTTACAGTATCGAGAGCAATGATGGAAATTAATGAATTACCCAAATACGATATGAGTGATAATCCAACGAACTGTTGTCCAAGATTTCATTTAAAGGGATGGAATGAACAAGAACTGCACTTTAAAGATAAACTATTTGTCAAAGCAAAGACCAGAAGCATCTTCCATATACCAATCAATATGGGATCCGTATTCCCAAAAACATTAACAGCCATAGAAAAAGCAAATGCCATGAGTGAGGATAACTTTATAGTTTTATCCTACGATCCTTCAGCATGGACTGCAGAGCATTACTTTTCAGTAACCAGGGATGTCCCTGGGCAGAAAATGGTAAACATGACAGGTGATTTCTTGACCAGGGTTCTTGAAGGGCCCTATAAGAATGCACCTAAGTGGGAAAAAGAAATGGAATCATTTGTTAACAGCAAAGGCAAGCAGGTAAAGAAAACATATTTTTTCTACACTACCTGTCCAAAGTGTTCGAAATTTTATGGTAAAAACTATGTAGTCGCTGTAGCCGAAATTGAATGAACAATAAAAGGCCGCAATATCTCAGAACATGAAAAACTCAGGTTTTCTGACCCTGGTGTTACTTTATGTGATTGTTGTCTGAGATAACGACTAACCATATTGCCAATGAATTCTTTGAAATTGGTGTATAGGAAAAATTTATTATAATGTAGGACTAATTTGATACCGGGATAAGATCATGAAAAGAATATGGTGCGTCGGCTTTATTGCTCTATTATTAAGTTTCACTGTCACTGCAAACGCAAAGGACACGGCAATACCCGATGAATTGGAACCATGGTCATCCTGGGTTTTACGTGACAATCCCGATATACAATGCCCACACATCTATAATGCCAGTCAACATTTCTGCGCTTATCCAACCCAGCTCGCATTAAACATTGATACCAACGGCGGTTTCTTTGAGCAAAAGTGGTCCGTTTACGGAGCGTCCTGGATCACCTTACCCGGTGATGCAATGCACTGGCCACAGCATGTCACAGTTAACAATAAATCCATGGCAATTGTTTCAAAGAAAGGAAGGCCTTCACTTTATATAAAAGCGGGAAGCTATACCATAAAAGGTAAATTTATATGGAATCAGTCACCTAAATCTTTACTTTTACCGGTTAATACAGGCCTGGTTTATGTCACATTAAATGGGAATAAGCTTAAACAGCCTGATATTCGCAATGGCAAACTTTGGCTGACCAGCACCCAGACTCAGCAGCATGAAAATAATCGATTGTCGTTAACTGTTTTCAGGAAAATTGCTGATTCAAACCCTTTAAAACTGACCACGATGATTGAAATGGATGTCGCCGGCCTGCAGCGAGAGGTTGTATTAGATGGTGCGTTGCTCAATGGCTTCTCTGTCTCAAGATTAACAAGTCAATTGCCTGCTCGTCTTGATCAAAATGGCAAGCTGCGTCTCCAGTTGCGTCCAGGTCATTGGGAAATTTATGTTGATAGTATGCATAACTCACCCGTGGAATTGGTTCAATTAAATGCCTTTCAATCCCCATGGCCAGCGCAGGAAATCTGGGTTTTTGAGCACCAGTCTCATTTGCGACAGGTAAAGATTCTGGATAAAAATACAATTGACCCTCAACAAACACAGTTGCCCGGTGTATGGAAACAGTTTCCAGCTTATAACATGGCATCGGGTGAAGCGCTGCAATGGTCAGTCATAAAGCGGGGAGATCCGGAGCCTGAACCTGATCAGCTAACTCTAAAGAAAACCCTGTGGTTAGATTTCTCCGGTGATGCCTACACGGTTAAAGATGAAATCAGTGGCACCTTGTCGAGAAACTGGCGCCTGACCGTAACCCCGGATGTTGAATTGGGCCGGGTGACCATTGATGGTCAGCCGCAATATATTACGCGTCTTCAAGATGAGAAAGCGGAAGGTGTTGAGATGCGACAGGGCAATGTTAATCTCATCGCCGATAGTCGTGTTAAAACCATGAATGGTGAACTGTCAGCCACTGGCTGGGAAAGTCATTTTAACAAGGTAAATGCAACATTGAATCTTCCTATGGGTTACCGATTATTCAGTATTAGCGGTGCGCATGCGCCAGATGCGTGGATGAATAAATGGACGCTACTGGATTTATTCCTGGTGCTTATTACCGCGATTGCCTGTCATCGCTTATGGGGTCCAACATGGGGTGTCATTGCTCTGGCTACGTTAACGCTAACGTGGCATGAGTTCGATGCACCACGCATGATGTGGATAAATATTATCATCACCATTGCACTGATTAAGGTATTGAGTGAAGGGCGGCTGTTAAAACTGCTGACCATATACCGAAACGTGATGATGTTGTTGTTGGTTTTAATCAGTCTTGTGTTTGTCGTGTATCAGGCCCAAACAGCTTTATACCCACAACTGGAGCGTCATGCCTATGCATCTCAGGTTATGCATCAGGCAGTGCCAGCAAAAGATGAAGCGATGTTGCAGGATGAGCTTTTAGAGGCTGCTGCACCAATGGAAGATTATGATCGTCAGCGCTATGAAAAAAAATCTTTCGGGATTTCATCTTCACGTGTAGCCAAACAAAAAAAACCAAAAATATTAATGGTGGATCCAGATGCGATGATCCAGACAGGACCAGGCTTACCTAACTGGAACTGGCATAACCTGAGAATTGACTGGGATGGCCCTGTGCAGGTAAATCAGACCATTGATGTGACATTAATATCGCCTGCTGTTCATCGTGTTCTGAATATTTTACGAATTGTGCTGGTGGCACTGCTAATCTGGCGATTATTTGATGGTAATACTGGAAGCTGGAAAATGATGAGGCGGTATCTTCCTGGTCGGTTCACAGGTGCATGGTTGTTGGTGCCAATATTGTGCAGCCTTAATGTTAATGACAGCTATGCGGATTACCCATCCAAAACATTATTAGATGATCTTGAAAAGCATCTATTAAAACCGGCTGAGTGTTTGCCCCAATGTGCGGCGATTGAGTCGTTACTCATAAAGTTATCCGGTGATACATTAACGCTTACGGCAAAAACGCATGTTAGTGAAAGGGTAGCAATGCCATTACCCGTACCTGCAGATAAGTGGATACCATCATCGGTCAATGTTGACCTGAAACGTGCAGGCAGTTTATTCAGGCAACCCAATCAGTCCTTGTGGATGTTAATGGATAAAGGTGTTCATACACTGGAAATAAAAGGCTCTGTTGCACACTTAACCGAGTTGAAAATTGATTTTCAGTTGAAGCCACATCAAATTCACTATGATCTTAAGGGCTGGTCTGCAGATATTACTGGTGATCAGATAAAACAGTCCCGATCTTTGGGCTTTCATCGAATTGCATCGAGTGAGAAAGTACTAAAAGCCTTTGCTGTTAATAATGATATACCACTGTTTGCAGAAGTCAGCCGATACATAGAGCTGGGACTGGACTGGACTGTGACTACACGAGTTCATTTAACCTCGGGTAATGCGCTACCAGGTGTTTTAAGGATTCCTTTATTAGAAGGGGAGTCTGTAATTACTGAAGGTATTACGGTAAAAGACAGTCAGGCCATTATTACACTAAATAAAAATAAACAGTCAGTCTTCTGGCGTTCGACATTACCAAAAACAGATTTAATTAATATGAAGGTGGCTAGTCAAACTGCATTTAATGAGATATGGCAGCTCAATACCAGTGCTATATGGCACATTGAATACGAAGGAATTCCAGTGATATATCATCAACGTCAGGGGCAATACTGGCAGCCAGAATGGCGTCCATGGCAAGGGGAGGAGGTTAGTATCAATATCACCCGACCTGAAGGCGTGAAGGGGAGTACTAAAACTATTGATAACAGTCATCTTGCTTTAACCCCCGGTGAGTCTCTGACAACTGGAAAGTTAAGTTTCAATTTACGCAGCAGCCAGGGGGGGCAACACAGTATTCGCATTCCCGCGGATAGTGAATTAATGAGCACAAAAATAAATGGTAACAGTATTCCCGTGCGTTTAAATGATGGTGCAATAACGTTGCCTATAACACCGGGGGCTCAATCGGTTGAGATTGAATGGCGTGAATCACGTGGTATAAGTGCGGGGCTATTTGAAACAACTAAAATTGATATGGGGATTGAGAGTGTTAATACAAAAATAACTATCTACCCCGGTCATCAACGATGGATTTTATTTGTTGGCGGCCCCAGGTTGGGGCCAGCTGTTTTATTCTGGGGCGTGTTCTTTCTCATCGTTGGTATTTCAGTAGGGCTAAGTCGCATCAGTGATATGCCACTCAATATCTATCACTGGCTGCTATTAGGTATTGGCTTAAGCGCATCGGCGCCCGCAACAGGTTTATTGATTGTTGGCTGGTTATTTGCGCTACGCACTAAATCAAAAATACCGGAAATAAAAAACAAAGAGCTTTATGATGCGTATCAGGTATTCCTTGCATTTCTGACAGTGATTTCATTGATGACATTATTTTATGTCATCAAGCAGGGATTATTAGGATCACCCGACATGCAGATTACAGGCAATCAATCAGGGGCTTATATATTGAATTGGTATAGTGACCGAAGTAATTCCGCATTACCTACGGCATGGATTGTAACCGTACCGCTAATGATCTATCGTCTACTGATGTTGTTATGGGCAATATGGTTATCATTTGCCTTAATACAATGGTTAAGATGGGGCTGGATCTGTTATTCAATGCATGGATACTGGAAAGAAAAAGTGAAAGTAAAAATAGATAAGAATGAATCGGAAGCTGTTAATAAATATTGACGGTAGATAATGTAAACAATTTATCTTGAGCGTTGCAACCGCAGAAAAGTCTCTACGGAGGACTACGACGATGAAGAAGAAAGTTATTATTGGCATTGCAGCTTTAGCAGTTACGACTTTTGCGTTTCTTACATGGTATAAATTTCACTACTCTATGGACATTGCCGAGTCCTTCGAGGTCAATACACCTGAACTCAAACACAAAGTTCTAATCGCAACACAAGGAAGCAAGTACAAGGATGCTTTAGTTGCCGAAATAGTTGATCATCTCAGGCAAAGACAAACCTATATAAAAGTTATCGACGTCACTGCACTGCCGCAAGTAAATGAAGATAAGTGGAATGCAATTGTAGTCATCCACACCTGGGAGAATTTGAAACCTCAAATAGATGCAAAGGTGTACCTTGAACGTGTTAAGGACTTAAAGAAATTCATTGTTCTTAGTACCTCGGGTAACGGTGATCACAAAATTGAAGGTATAAATGCCATCACCTCCGCTTCAGTGATGTCCGATCTTCCTTCACACACCATCGATATCAAGAACAGGCTCGACTCAATACTTGGCCGAGATGTTCAAAAATAGACCGAAAAAAGTCGATGCATATAAGTCGGCCTCACAAACAGCTAGCAAAGGACGCAAAAAGAGAAATGTAGTCATAACTGTGGAACATAATGAAAAAATCCAACAGAGTATTGCACCATGAAAGCGATTGTATATACAAAATACGGATCACCGGATGTTCTTCAACTGAAAGAGGTAGAAAAACCTACCCCCAGGGATAATGAAGTACTAGTAAAAGTTCATGCGGCATCCGTAAACTCATGGGACTGGGATCTGCTCAGAGGTACACCTTTCGTGAACCGCCTGGCATTTGGGATTCTAAAACCAAAAATCATACTCGGGTGTGACATAGCGGGGCGAGTTGAAGCTGTTGGTAATAATGTAAAACAATTTCAGCCAGGTGATGAGGTATTTGGTGATCTGTCCAGATGTGGCTGGGGCGGTTTTGCAGAGTATGTCTGTGCCCGTGAAAATGCTTTAGCTCCGAAACCGGTCTGTTTGACATTCGAGCAGGCCGCTGCCGTACCACAGGCGGGACTACTCGCCTTGCAGGCTCTTCGCGATAAAGGACAGATTCAGCCAGGACAAAGGGTTTTGATGAATGGCGCAGGTGGTGGTGTTGGGTCATTTGCTATACCGATGGCCAAATCATTCGGGGCTGAAGTCACAGGCGTGGATAGCACGAATAAAATGGACTTTGTATGCTCTTTGGGTGCAGATCATGTGATTGATTACACGCAGGAAGATTTCACCAACAATGGTCAGTCTTATAACCTGATTATTGATGTTGCGGGATACCGTTCTATTTTCGATTACAAGCGCGCTTTAAGTGCCGGAGGGCGTTATGTCATGGTCGGAGGATCCGACACTCTATTCTGGCAGCTTATGTTTCTGGGGCCATGGATTTCAATGACCTCGGGTAAGAAAATGGGGCTGCTGCTGCATAAAGCAAACAAGGGTATAGATTTTATGATAGAGCTTTTTGAAGCTGGCAAAGTAGTACCCGTTATAGATAGACTTTACCCACTAAGTAAGGTTGCTGAGGCTCTCCGGTATTTTGGAGAAGGAAGCATCCAGGGAAAAATAATAATAACTTTTAATTGAGAGGGCAGTGAAAAAATTGCTATAAAAACATATTTATTATTTTTTCAATAACTTTATTCTCTGTATTCGATACACCAAACACTACAAGCTGTTTTGGTATTAGCTGTAATGATTCAAGCAAAGCTATTGACTCAATTACACCCGCCTCATGACTTGAAATCTTACTGAACACTGAGCTTAGTTGCTTACCATCAAGACAAACAAAAGATCTGCTCGTTGTATCCGGATTTATTGCATAGGAAATAATGATAGGGCGATGTTATAGTTCGCAGAGTTGTTTTGTCACTGAGAGTGTTACTAAATAATGATTTTCACTGTTGTGTTTAGAATCGTTATACTTAAGCGGTAAGAGTGGTTCACTGTTACTCTAGGACTGGCAGAGCGCTAAGCTGGTAACTGCATGTGTTTGTTTTCCTGGAGCGACTACAACATTATAAATGGCTTCATATTAGGGATGTCTTTATGACAGCGATAATGTTTATAAAAAAAATCGTAGCACCGATTTTAATAATATTTTTATTCGCCCAGTCATCTTTGTTATGGGCGGAAAGTGCTATTGCTTTAACGCCTGAAGAGCAAGCATGGATTGAATCTCATCCCCCGGTCAAAGTAGGCGTTGAGCCGTGGCTGCCCATTATCTTCCAGGATGAGCAGGGAGAGATGGCGGGACTAGCAGGTGATTACCTGCGCTTGATAGCCGAGCGTAGCGGTTTGCGCTACCAGATCGTCGGCGGTACATGGGATGAGATATTGAATGGGCTGCGCAACAAGACCATCGACCTGATACCTGATACCTATTTTACAGAGGAGCGGGCCACATATGGTCTCTACTCCAAGCCCTACTTCTTGACGCGAGAGTTCATCTACGTCAGAGAGGACAACGCCGCGATTCAATCTATGGATGACCTCAGCAAGGGGCGCATTGCAGTTCCCCAGGGGTATGGCACCATCCCCAGGATACGTAAGCATTATCCCCAGGCGACCATCGTCGAGACTAAAGGTATTCTTGCTTCCATCAGTGCGGTACTGAATGGTGATGCCGATGCCATGCTCGAGGCGCAAATGGTGGTGGAGCATACCATCAAGGCCAACGGTATTGTTGGCTTAAGGGGCTTCAGCCAGGAAGTGTTTCCGGTTTTGCCCCTCCACTTGTTCTCACGTATCGATCAACCGTTGCTTCACTCTATCCTGCAAAAGGGCCTGGATACCATTAGCGACAAAGAGAGGCGCGCCATCGAACAACGATGGTTGCGTCTACAGGCTGTCATCGAGGAGCCTTCAATCACTGATTTAACCTCAGAAGAAAAACAGTGGCTCGGCCAACACCCCGTGATTCGTGTTCATAACGAGATGGACTGGCCGCCATTTAATTTTTATGAGCGTGGCGCGCCGAGAGGTTTTTCGATCGACTACATGAACCTTCTGGCGGAGAAACTGGGCATCAAGGTTGAATATCAGACCGGTCCAAGCTGGAATGAATTCCTGCAGCTGACTCGGAACAAGCAACTCGATGTGATGCTCAATATCGTCAAAACACAGGAGCGCCAGAAATATCTGCTGTACACCGAGCCGTACGTGACAACTCCAAACGTTATCGTCAGCCCCAGGGATGCCCCGATTTCGAGCATCTCAGAGCTGAATGGTCGTACGGTTGCCTTCCCGAAAGGTTTCTTCTACGAAGAAGTACTAACCCGGGATTACCCTCAAATCAAGCGGCTACCAGTGGAAGATACACTTGCGTCGTTGAAAGTTGTGGCTCTTGGCAAGGCGGACGCCGTTCTGGGTGAAGATCCGGTGTTGCGTTACCAGATCAGCAAGAACCTGTTGACTAATCTGCTGGTCACGGGCGAGGTCGATATCGGCAACACGGATTTGTCCAACTTGCGCATCGGGGTGCGCGATGACTGGCCGCTATTCCATTCCATTTTGAGCAAAGCGATGGCCCAGGTTACGCCGGCAGAGATGAACACTATCCAGCAGCGATGGTTGAGTATGGTGGTAACCTCTGTAACAAGTGATGTTGAACCGGCGCTGGAGTCACCCCTGTCAGTATTGGACATACTGGTATCGATCGTTATCTTTGTTGTTATCATGTTAACGGCACTTGCGCTACTCAGGCGTTATGGAATTAGTGATCGTATTTTTGGACGTCGCAACCTGTCGGTGCTTGTCACCGTCATGGTGATGGTATTTCTTGCGGTGGTTATTTTCGTAGCGCTGTCTGCCCTGGAACGAATGGACCGGCAGTTACGGGAAGATCAGGGTGAAATGCTGGTCACAGTCAATAATTCGGTAAAACAGGCGTTCGATCTTTGGGAGGAGATTCGTGTTGACGAGACACATCACTTTGCTGATGATAATCGAGTGTTACCACTGGTGGAACAGCTTCTGCAACTGCCACGCGGCGCAGAAACACTTCTGCAGAGTGATGCCTTGGGTAGGTTTCGGGAACTTTACAATTATCATAATGATGAGAACGGTGCGCTCGGTTTCTTTATCATTGCCCCTGATGATACCACCCTGGCTTCATCGCGTGATAGCAATGTGGGTAGCCGAAACCTGATAGTGGAGCAACGTCCCGATCTGATGGCGCGGGTCTTCGCCGGTAAAAGCCTGTTTATCCCTCCTGTATTCTCTGATGTGGCTCTGAAGGATGCGACTGGTCGCATCATCTCCGAGGCGGCCACCATGTTTTTTGCTGTACCTGTGCACGATTTAACAGGCAATGTAATTGCGGCGCTGACGCTACGTTTCGATCCGGTCAGTAATTTTACCCGTGTTACTCGCACCGGCAGGCTCGGTGAGAGCGGTGAGACCTATGCTTTTGACTCGAATGCGCGCCTTATCACTGAGTCGCGTTTCGGGGAGCAGCTGTCGGCCATTACCGAGTACTACAGGGATGGGACGAAACTGTTGAGTCTACGTATTCGCGATCCTGGCGGAAATTTATTAGATGAGTATCGTCCTGAGAACAGTCGTTCTGAGTGGCCACTGACCTTCGCTGCTGAACAGGCACTCACTGGTCGTAGCGGTGTTAATGTTGACGGTTATCGGAACTATCGTGGCGTGCCGGTGCTGGGAGCGTGGAGCTGGTCTGAAGAGCTCGGCATTGGCCTGGCAACGGAGATTGATCTCTCTGAAGCACTGGAATCCTATCACAACATGCGAGTGCTGGTACTGGGGGCACTTGGCGCTATCACCTTTGTTGCATTGCTGCTAAATGCGATTTCGATCTGGATTGGTGAGCGGGCACGTAGCCGACTCACGGTGTTGGTCGATGAACGCACCGAAGAGTTACGTAAGGTAGTACAGGCGGTGGAGCAGAATCCGCTCAGTGTCATCATCACTGATATTGACGGCAACATCGAGCACGTCAATCCCGCCTTTACCCAGATTACCGGTTATGAGGCCGATGAGGTCATCGGTAAAAATCCTCGTCTACTGCAAAGTGGTGAGACTTCGCAGGAACAGTATGAAAAGCTCTGGCAGACCATACTGGCAGGTAATACCTGGCATGACGAGATCCACAATCGCATGAAGAGTGGTGAGCTCTACTGGGAATCGATATCGATTGCACCGGTCACTAATGCTGCAGGCGAGGTGACTCACTTTGTCGCCATGGCATCGGATATCTCCGAGGCAAAAGAGATAGAACTGGCCCTTCAAGAGGCGCGTGAGAGCAACGAGCTGATCCTCGATTCCGCCGGCGAGGGGATTTTCGGCATAGATACATCGGGCCATGTGACCTTCTGTAATCGTGCCGCCACCGAAATGCTGGGTTACCGGGTGGAAGAACTGCTCGGTATCGCTATGCACGAGGCAGTCCATCATTCGCATGCCGATGGTACTCCCTATGCCCCAGAGGAGTGCCCGATGCGGGCCGCCTACCAGGATGGTGAAACCCACGAAATCGACGATGAGGTCCTCTGGCGCAAGGACGGCAGCAACTTCCCGGTAGAGTACACCGCAGTGCCGATGCGCAAGAATGATCAGCTGGTCGGTTCCGTGGTGATGTTCAAGGACATCACTGAGCGAAAGCTGGCGGAAGATGAGATCGCTGCACGGGAACAGCAGTTCAGAAATCTGGTCGAGACTATTCCCGGAACAGTGTATCAGTGCCTGATAGATGAGCACTGGACTATGCAGTTCATCAGTGACGAGATCCTGCACCTGTCAGGCTATCCGGCCTCCGATTTTATCCATAATGAAGTGCGCAGCTTTGCCAGCTTGATTCATCCTGATGATGTCCAGCATGTGGATGAAGTGGTCGTCGAGGCGGTTGCGAACCATCATGCATATACATTGGAGTACCGTGTCATTGACAGACGTGGTGAGACTCACTTTGTCTATGAGCAGGGAAAGGCGATTTATGATGTTGATGGTAGGGCAGAAAGCCTCGTTGGCACTGTAATCGATATCAGCGAGCGCAAGCAGTCGGAAGAAGCAGTAAAAGCAGCCGAAAGACGTTCTAGCCTGTTACTCGAATCGGCGAGCGATGGCATTTTTGGCGTAGACAAAGAAGGCATACTCACTTTTATCAACCCGGCAGGAACAAAGTTGTTAGGTTTTGACGCCGAAGAGTTGAAAGGCAAACGCATACACCCCCTGATTCATCACTCCTACAATGATGGGTCACCGTACCCTGTGGAGAAATGCCCGATGTACCAGGCATTTACAACCGGTGAGCATAGTTACACAGATGACGAAGTTCTATGGTGTAAGGACGGTTCGAGCGTAGAAGTTGAATACAGCAGTATGCCCATTCGTGAAGATGGAAAGCTGACCGGAGCCGTTATTGTTTTCCGTGATATCAGCGAACGCAGAGCCATCGAGAATGAGATTAAGCATATTAACTTCATGAATGACCAGGCACTGGGACTGACCAGGGCAGGTTATTGGCATGTACCACTGGACGGTACCGGCTATTACAATTCATCCAGGCGAGCTGTTGAGATCTTTGGTGATATTCCTAACGACGGTTATCGCTACCACGTCATGGATGAGTGGTTTGCGAATGTTGAAGCCGGTGATCTTGAAGCATCAAAACACACCTTGCAGAATTTTCAGGATGCGATTGACGGCAAGGTGCCAGCGTATGATTCCATCTATGCTTACAAGCGACCTGTCGATGGCGCGGTGATCTGGATTCATGCCTATGGAACCGTTTCCAGGGATGAGGAGGGCAATGCCACGAACATGTATGGCGTGACACAGGATATTACTGAGTATGTCCATGCCCAGCAGGAAATGCATGCAGCTAAAGAGGCTGCAGAAGAGGCTTCAATGGAGCTGCAGGAAAAATTTGATGAACTGGCTCGCTTCCGGCGTATGGCGGTTGGACGAGAGTTAAAAATGATCGAGTTGAAAAAGGAAGTTAATGAGTATCTGCAAGAAAAAGGACAGACAGCTAAGTATAAAATTGTGAGTACTAAACAAGGCGAGGATGACCATTCTAAAGGCGAAGAAAAACTTGCCGGTCATAGATGATTAATCAATGCGCACATGCAAGACAAGAAATTAATATCGAACATGAAGGCGTCAGTTAATATAAGAGTGAGGTGGCACAATGATGAGCAAAAGTTTAATTGAAAAACATTCCACATCTTCTCCAGATGAGAATGATGCAATCCTGCTTTTTTCAGAGGATAGCCATGAGATCTACTGGCTTGGTATTCCCGAACATACTGCGTTTCGTAGTAATACGTATTTAATCAAGTCTGGCGATGAGGGTATCATTGTTGACCCTGGTCACCGCGCCTATTTTAGCAGGGTCTTCGAACGTGTTAGGAAAATCATGGACCCGAGTCAAATTTCCGGGCTGATACTTTGTCATCAGGATCCAGATGTGGCTGCATCCATGACTGATTGGCTGAATATAAATCCTGATCTCAAAATAATCTCTTCACCTAGAACGCATATATTACTTCCTTACTATAATGATGGTGAATATACGCATTATGATGTGGTAGAGCAGACGGTTTACCGCTTTTCTAGTGGACATGAGATTGAGTTTATCGAAGCACCTTTTCTACATTTTGCCGGTGCGTTTGTAAGCTTTGATCGAACCAGTCAGTTTTTGCTTTCCGGCGATATATGGGGAGCTATCCAGATGGACTGGCAACTGGTTGTTAATGATTTTGAAGAGCATCAAACCTATCTGGATATGTTTCACATTGATTACATGGCATCCAACATTGCTTGCAAGGGGTTTGTGGAAAAAATCAGGCCTTTATCTCCCAAAGCATTACTACCACAGCATGGCTCAATCATCGGAGGTAATAATGTTAAGGCTGCATTGGATTATCTTGATCAACTCCAATGTGGAACCGATATAGCTTATCCACATCTATCCATTTCTTCATGAGTAAAAAAACCGATCAGCAGAAAATCGAAGCTTTAGAACAGCAAAACAAGCTGCTTTCAAGCGGAATGCGTCAAGCATCGCTTATACAGAAACGCTACAAGGATTCTTTAGAATTACTGAAAAGCAAGGATCAAGGCCTGAAGGAAAGCCTTGAAGAGCAAAAGAGTATGAGCCAGCAACTCCAGCGTTTTAACAAAGCCATGGTCGGTCGCGAGAAACAGGTCATACGGATGAAGTTTGAGGTCAACAGCCTTTGCCGAGAACTGGGACATCCAGAACCATACATAGAAGAGAAAGAAATAGAACTAACAGCTCCCTCTTCTACGGAGCTTGAAAGCAAGAATCCGGTTGAATTTAACGCTACGGATGAAGCCATTGTTGATTTGGATGAAAAGCAATTGACGCCCCATGCTCAATCGATCGACAAGGTCCAAACTGGTACTGTTGAAGACTTGGCATTTACTGATTTGTTTGATCTGGATGAAATACAGACGATACAGGATGTATTTGCCAAGGGTGCCGGAGTTGCTTCCATCATCACAACAACGGATGGCGTACCTATCACAAAACCCAGCAACTTCACCCGCCTCTGCAACGATATTATCCGCAAGACAGAGAAGGGATGTGCTAACTGCATGAACTCCGATGCGGAGATCGGGCGTTACAATCCCGACGGCCCTATTGTACAACCCTGTCTCAGCGGTGGTCTGTGGGATGGCGGGGCCAGCATTACTGTGAACAACCAGCATATTGCCAACTGGCTTGTTGGGCAGGTTCGCAACGATAAGCTGGATAGTAAGCAAATGATTGCCTATGCGGATGAGATTGGGGCCGATAAGGAGGCCTTTGCTGAGGCACTGGATGAAGTTCAGGTCATGTCGCTAGAGCAGTTCCAGGCGGTTTGCGACAGCCTGTTTCTCATCGCTAACCAGTTGTCAAAGGCTGCATTCCAGGGCCTGCAACAGGAGAGGGTTATTGCGCAACGTGATGAGGCCGAGAAAGAACGCGAGGCAATTCTGGAGAGCCTCGAAGAGAGGGTTCGAGAGCGTACAAAGGAAGCTGAGGACTCACGTATTGCTGCACTCAGCTTGATGGAAGATGCCGAACGCCAGCTTGCGGAGCTGGATGATGTCCAATTAGCCATGCTCAACATGATGGAGGACCTGGACGAAGAGAAGCTTAAAGCTGAGGATGCCACCAAGGCCAAGTCCGATTTTCTGGCGAATATGTCCCACGAGATTCGCACGCCGATGAACGCCATCATCGGCATGTCACATTTAGCACTACAAACCGAACTTGATCGTAAGCAACGTAACTATGTAGAGAAGGTACATCGTTCGGGCGAGGCGTTGCTCGGTATCATCAACGATATTCTCGACTTCTCTAAAATCGAGGCGGGTAAACTTAGTATAGAGTACATTGATTTTCGCCTTGAAGATGTCTTTGACAATCTGGCTAACCTGGTCGGGCTTAAGGCCGAGGAGAAGGGCGTTGAGTTGATGTTCAATCTGTCACCTGAGGTACCTACCGGCCTGGTTGGTGACGCGCTACGTCTGGGACAGATCCTGGTCAATCTGGGAAATAATTCGGTGAAGTTTACCGAGTCTGGCGGAGAGATTGTGGTCTCCGTTGATCTGATTGAACAGGATGAAGAAAAGGCCAGTTTACATTTCTCTGTACGCGATAACGGTATAGGCATGACGCCAGAGCAACAGACCAAGATGTTCCAGTCCTTCTCCCAGGCAGATGCTTCCACGACCCGAAAGTATGGTGGTACCGGCCTTGGCCTGGCCATCTCCAAGAAGCTCACTGCGTTGATGGATGGTGAAATATGGGTTGAGAGTGAGGCCGATGTCGGTAGCACCTTCCATTTTACCGCCAGGCTGGGCAAGCAGCAGGGTGAGGCTTCTACGCGTCGTTCAGCAGCGACTGACCTGGGCGTGCTGCGGGTGTTGGTGGTCGATGACAATAGCAGTTCACGGGAGATCCTTTCTAGCATGTTGGCCAGCTTTGGTTTACGTGTCGATCAGGCTGGTGCCGGCGAAACCGCTATCGCTCAATTAGAAGATGCGAATGAGAAAGACCCCTACAAGTTGGTATTGATGGACTGGAAAATGCCGGGCATGGATGGGGTTGAGACCACTCGCGCCATTCAATCCAATGACAATCTGACCGAAGTGCCTACGGTGATCATGGTGACGGCCTATGGTCGAGAGGCGGCGGCAGAGGCGGCTGCGGGCGTGGATTTTGCCAGCGTCCTTACAAAACCTGTGACCCCCTCTACTTTACTTGATGCCATTATGATCGCGATGGGGCATGAGGTGGTCAGTGAAACCCGTAGCAGCAATCGTCAGGAAGAGGCGGCAGCCGATATTGCCAAACTGCGCGGTGCCAAGGTATTGCTCGTGGAAGATAACGAGGTTAACCAGGAGCTTGCACTGGAGTTACTCTCCATGAATGGTATTAGTGTCGAGGTAGCCAACGATGGACAGGAAGCACTAGAACTTCTAGATAAAGAGGCCTTTGATGGGGTGTTGATGGACTGCCAGATGCCGGTAATGGATGGCTATACTGCGACCCGCAAGCTACGTGCACAGGAGCGCTACAAAGACCTTCCTATTTTGGCGATGACCGCCAATGCGATGGCTGGTGATCGTGAGAAGGTGATGGATGCGGGAATGAACGAGCACATTGCCAAGCCGATTAACGTCAACGAGATGTTCCACTCCATGGCCAGGTGGATCACCCCCTCACACCCTGAGGCTGCGGTAGAGCGGGTTCAGGAGACGGAAATTGAGATTCCCGAGTTGGATGGCATAGATACCACCGAGGGTCTTGGTCGTACTCAGGGTAACACTAAGCTTTACCTCAAGCTGCTGCGCAAGGTGGCGGTGAGCCAGGCCAACTTTATCAGTGAATTTGATGCGGCGGTTGAGGATGGTGACTGGGAACTGGCACAGCGCCTGGCGCATACCCTGAAGGGGGTGGCAGGTGGTATCGGTGCTGGGCAGTTGCAACAGGCCTGTGCGGCACTGGAGGCAGAGACCAAGGAACAACGCGCCGAGGCCGCTGAGCGCGAGGCAGCGCAGGTGGCTTTGGAGCGGGTACTGACCGCTCTCGCCAGTTTGGCCGAACCAGAAGTAACGAGCACCGAAATCGCCCTTGATGTCGATGCTGTCAGAGGTGTGCTCGACATGCTGGAACAGCAACTCAGCGACTTTGATACTGGTGCGCAAGATACCCTGGATAGTCACCATGAGCTGCTGTCGGCGGGTCCACTGGGCCCACTACTCAACTCTATTGAGAGGGCGCTTGGGGATTATGACTTCGAGTCGGCGCAGAATGTATTGCAACAGATGCGCTCGCAGCTTCAAACCGCAGACAAAGTAGAAAAAGATGTTGATGCAGCAGAACTCGCCAATGTCCTTAAACAACTTTCATCGCTGATAGCCGACTACGACACGGGTGCAGCGGAGTTTCTTGAGAGTAAGCAGGCGCTGCTGATGGCTGCTGGCTTCAGCTCAGAGGTTAAGCTGATTATCAAAGCGCTTGATGACTACGATTTCGATGCGGCCATAGCCGTTGTTAAGGCAATAGCCGAAAAACGGGTTATTAAACTCTAGATTAAGGGTTCAGATATGGATAAACAAACCGTTTTGGTGGTGGATGACGCTCCGGAAAATATTGACCTGCTGGTGGGATTGCTAAAGGATAACTTTACCGTCAAGGCGGCACGTAATGGGGCGGTGGCACTGAAAATTACCCAGTCCTCAACCCCACCGAACCTGGTTCTTCTGGATATTGTCATGCCGGGGATGGATGGTTTTGAAGTCTGCCGTGAACTCAAGGCGAATCCGGCAACAGCTGCCATTCCGGTCATTTTTCTCAGTGGTGAGATCGGTGAGGCGGAGCGAAAGCGTGGTGCAGAGCTGGGGGCGGTTGATTACCTGACCAAGCCCGTTGATCCAAATCAATTACTGGCTGCCATTGAGTCGATAGTATTTAAAAAAAGGGGGGGTGAATATGGATACTGATAAACAGACCGTTCTGGTGGTGGATGATACGCCGGAAAACATTGATGTGCTGGTGGGAACACTTAAGCACGACTACCACGTCAAGGCCGCTATCAATGGTGAAATGGCCCTGAAGATTGTTCAGGCCAGTCCTCCGGATATCATCCTGCTCGATATCATGATGCCAGGTATCGATGGCTATGAGGTGTGTCGCCGGTTGAAGGCTGATTACACTACCAAGCATATACCGATTATTTTTATTACTGCCAAGATTGGGATTCAGGACGAATTGATGGGGCTAGAGTTAGGGGCTGTCGATTACATCACCAAACCGATAAGTCCTCCCGTCGTGAAAGCCAGGTTGCAGACTCACCTGGCGCTCCATGACCAGAATCGGGAGCTGGATAGAAAGGTGCGGGATCAGACTCAGCAGATCAACAAAACTCGATTGCAGATTATTCAACGCCTGGGGCGTGCGGCTGAATACAAGGATGATGATACTGGTCTACATGTTATCCGCATGAGTCAATACTCGCACATCCTCGGTCTTGCCGCAGGCATGAGTGAGACAGAGGCAGACATGCTGATGAACGCTGCGCCGATGCATGATATCGGCAAGATCGGCATCCCTGATAGTATTCTGAAAAAGCCGGGCAAGCTGGATGATAATGAGTTCGATATCATGAAAACGCAC
The DNA here is from genome assembly GCA_023136715.1 of Gammaproteobacteria bacterium. Lineage (GTDB taxonomy): Bacteria > Pseudomonadota > Gammaproteobacteria > SZUA-229 > SZUA-229 > LH-M37. The sequence continues at coordinate 17,728 of JAGLQT010000012.1, forward strand.
TGCGAGATCGGTGCTGAGATCCTGGGGGAGGATACTTCAGAGTTACTACAGTTGGCCAGGGTGGTCGCCCTGACTCATCATGAAAAGTGGAATGGTGACGGTTATCCTAATGGGCTTGCCGGAGAGGAGATACCACGTGTGGGGCGAATCGTCGCCATCGCTGATGTTTTCGATGCGCTGACCTCAGCTCGTCCCTATAAAGATGCATGGACGGTAGAAGATGCTGTAGAGCTTCTGCAGTCGACCTCGGGTGCAGGTGCACACTTCGATTCACAGCTAGTCACCCTGTTTGTTGATGCGCTACCGGAAATACTAGAGATAAAAGAACAGTTTGAATAAAAGTAACAGTCTCGTTAATTAGATAATTAAAGGGATCTGTGTAATCTTGCATTGATATCTCGATATGCTCTCTCTACTTGTCATTATGATTTCATATTAAATTGCTTTAGATAGTGGTAGAGGTATTTAAAGAATTTATTGATTTATAAAAATTCGCCAACTACTGGATGTTATTTTCGCTCAATCCCCATCATCTCTTCCAGGTGATTAACGTTTCTCTCTGTGGTAAAAATCTTTTATAAAAACATATCCTTGATTCTTTCAATGACCCCATGTCCAGAATCAGACACACCAACTGCTACAAGTTGTTTTGGCATTAACTGCAGTGATTCAAGCAAAGCTATTGACTCAATCACGCCTGTTTCATGGCTCGAAAGCTGATTGGGTATTGATGTTAGTTTGTTCCCATTAATGCAAACAAAAGACTTATCTGCTGCATTAGGCTTAATTGCGTCAACAATAAGTACGTGGTCATAATCTTTAATGCTTTCACCCAGAAGAATGCCGGGTCTATCAAGCTTTAACAGGCTCAGGCCTTTTTCTTTTAAGTCACGAATCTGCTCATTCTTTTGCAGCTTATCGATTACCTGCCAGCCGAGTTCGTCACCCTGATTGGGCGAACCAATGCCGATAATGACTGTTCTTGATAAATCGGTATTTTTAAACGACGCTGTGGTGTCTTTTTGTATGCTCTTTTCAGCAACACCATCCCGTATTAAATTTAAATCCAGGAAATGTGTGGCGCATGAAATACAGGGATCATAATTGCGGATGACTTTTTCTGCGTGTAACTGCAATTCACTTTTGGGGCTCTCTAGTCCAAATCGTATCAAGGAATTTTGTAAATCCTGCTCAATGCGAGGCTGGTTCTGACTGGTAGGTGGTACGATGACAGCTTTTTCAACGCAGCCGTGTTTATCCATATCATAGCGATGCCATAAAAAACCACGAGGTGCTTCGGTGCAGCCGTAACCAGTTCCTTTTTTGGGCGTGAATGACATGCACGGTTCATCGCTGTACTCGTAATCGACCAGCAGCTGTTCCGCTTCGATGAGAGTAAAGTATATTTCAATGGCACGCGCAATGATGCTGTGGAACATGTTTTTTGAAGGAAACTGTGTCTTCAGGTTGTGCGTGACAGCTTTGACGTCATCGGGTAATTGATCAGCATTCAAATTAAGCCTTGCCAATGGGCCAACCAGATAGGGCTTGCCATCCAGCAAACAGTGCAGGGCAGTGCTGTGATCAACGTGCATTTCCCTGAAATGTTTTTCGAACTTATCAATGGGAATATCGAGTCCATGGTCACTGATGATTCTGCCTTCATTAAACGGGTATTCAGCGTCGTGATGCAGGGCAACGGAAATAAAATCCTGATTGTCTTCGGGCAAATCAAGTGTATCCAGCCAGTGAATTAAATCAACTGCATCCTGTTTGGCTTCTGTAACACGTTGCAATAAAGCATCGACATTTTTCTGACTGGGCGCTTTACTAAAGCCCCCGACCTTGACACCAACCGGATGCACCGAGCGAGCACCGAACAGGGCGATCAGATCATTACCCAATGCCTGTAGTTTTAATCCGCGTCGAACTTCATCACCGTATTTCGCAGACATTTCAATTGCGTTGTTAAAGCCAAGAAAATCGGGCGCGGCTAACAGGTGAATATGCAGGCTATGACTCTGTAGCCATTCACCACAATAAAACAGGCGACGCATGGCGCGAACCCAGGGTGTAATTTCCACGTCAAAAATAGATTCAATCGCATGTGACGCGCTCATTTGATAAGCGACCGGGCAGATACCGCAGATTCTTGCGACGGTATCGGGGACATCGTAATACTTTCGGCCTTCGAGAAATTTTTCAAAGTAACGCGGTGGTTCGTAAATGCGTAATTTAAGATCGGTGATCTTCTGGTTCTCGATGGTTAAATCAAGCGCACCTTCGCCTTCTACGCGTGTCAGTATGGGTACGTTTATTTTTATCGTATCAGTTGGCATTTAGTCCGCCTCCTTCATACGTGTACCTTGTTGATGAAAAGCATCAGCGCCGCTATTGATAAACAAAAACCGCCTGGCTGCTTCATCCTTAATCAATCCCAGCCCCTGTAATCGATTTGCCATCGCCTGTGTATTCGGATTTTCTGCTGGCCCGTAACAACCATAACAATCTCTACCAACACTAGGGCAGAGTGCACCACAACCAGTTCGCGTCACCGGCCCCATGCAGGGTTCATTTTTCGTCACCATGACACAAACCGTTTGCTGGCGTTTACATTCCATGCAGACCTTGTCTTTATCTTCAATGGGTAAGACGCCAAACAGAAGTGCACGAATTGCTGTAATTATCTGCTGCTTACTGATAGGGCAGCCCCATAACTCAAGATCGACTTTGACGTGATCTTTTATTGCGCTGCTGTTATCCAGAGTATCAATGACGGTGGGGTTGGCATAAATACCTTCAATCCATTGTTTAGTGTCGGCCATGTTGCGTAGCGCCTGTATGCCGCCCGAGGTTGCACAGGCACCGATGGTGATCAGGTAGGTACTATTCTCTCTGATTTTATTCAGTCGTTCAATATCATGCGATGCAGAAATGCTGCCTTCGATAAACGCAATATCTATTTTTGCATTTTCATCCAACGGACCGGCTTCAGCAAAGTGAATGATATCCACCAGTCCGGCTAACACTAACAGGGGCTCACCCAAATTGATGAACGCTAGCTGACAGCCATCGCAGGAGCTGAATTTGTGAACTGCAACTCTTGGCTTACTCATCTCATTCCTCGTCCTTAAAAACCTTTGGTCTCGAACAGTTTACGAATCTTATCGTAACTGAATACCGGCCCGTCTTTACAGATAAACTTGTCGCCATATTGGCAATGTCCACAATGCCCAATAGCACACTGCATGTTTCTTTCCATCGATAAAAATAATTGTGAAGCCGATACGCTTTTATCCAGCATGTGGCTGCAGACTACACGCATCATGCCTTCAGGCCCGCACATCATCACTGAGACATTATCGGGATTAAATTCGAGCTGGTCAAAAAGGGATGTCACCGGCCCGACATGCCAGGGCCAGAGTGCTTCACCGACATCAGTGGCAAGCAGCACTTTGGTGTCAGGCAGTTCACGCCATTTATCGTAACGTTCTTTCCAGATTAAATCAGCAGTGTGTTTCACACCCTGAACAATATTTAATCGGCCATACTCTTCGCGCCGCTGTTCGATATAGTTGATAACCGAAACCACTGGCGCGCAACCCAAGCCACCAGTGACTACGACGACATCTTTATTTTTTGATTCCTGCATCGGCCAGCCACGACCATAAGGGCCACGTAAACCAATTCGATCACCGGTTTTAAGATTGGTCATGCCTTTGGTAACGCGACCTACAACACGAATGGTGTGATCAATAATTTGGCTGTCTTCGGGGTCGGAGACGATTGAAATGGCAATCTCACCCACGCCGTATAAATACAACATGTTGAACTGACCGGGTTTAAATTCGTAGGCATCCTGTATTTCAGGATCGGTAAACTTTAATCGCATTGTGAATAGATTGGGGCCTTCCTGAATGCGCTCAAGAATAACGGCTTCGTGAGGTTGGTAATGATTAATCACGACGTCTTTCCTCAAAATGTCCTAGGGATTCGGTAACATCAATACCAACCGGACACCAGGTAATACATCGACCGCAACCAACACAACCAGAGCGCCCATACTGTTCGTGCCAGCTGGAAAACTTGTGCGTTAACCACTGACGATAACGCTGGCTTGTTTCACTGCGAATGGTGATGCCGTGAATGTAACTGTGACCCTGACCAAAACACGAATCCCATTCACGATAATGAGCTGATGACTTGCCATCAAGTTCGGGCACATCATTTTCACTGTGGCAAAAACAGGTAGGGCATACCGAGGTGCAATTTCCACAGCTCAGACATTTTGTTGCTATCTCATGCCAGGCATCATTATTTAGTTCGTTGAACAGGCGTGACTTAATATCAAACCTGGGTAACTGCCTTTTTTGTTTTGAAGCGTTAGCTTTGATTGATTCAGATTCTTCTAGCTGCTCTTTTGTGCTGTCTTCTAACGACAAACCTTCGAGCAGGTTCTTACCTTGCGGTGTTCGTGCATCTACAAGAAAACCACTATCCAGTTCAGTCAGTACAACATCAGCACCATCATCAACAAAGGGGCCGTCGCCGGTGGAATGACAAAAACAGGTGTCAGCAGGATGGCTGCAATTCACAGCAACAGTCAATAAAGTTTCTCGTCGAGCTTTGTAGTAAGGATCTACAAACTCCTGCTCGAGAAAATGCTGATCCTGAATTTTCATGGCAGCAATATCACAGGCTCTTGCGCCAATAATCACTGTTGGCTTTGTTTCTGGCTCGGTTAGTTCAAATGATATCTGACCTTCGTCTGACTGCTTGCTTTCCCAGAGTCTTTCACGTGATGCGAATAGCAGAGGCTTGATTGCCTGTGGCCCATTGGCCCAGTCAAAATATTTAGAGGAAGTATTATTATTCAGTGAATAGTGTCCCGGTTTCTGCTCATCATTGATGCCACGTGGTAACTGTTCAGTTGATGAGATGCTGTCGTAAATAATCGCACCATCACGAACCTGTGGGCCAATACAGCGATAACCTTTTGACAACAGGGTATTTAGCAATTGTTGTAGTTGATTGGCTTGAAAAAACAATGTACTGGCTCCAGTTATGAATTCCTTTAAAAATCAGTCAAATACTAAAATTTCGATACCTGTTATACAGCTACTAACATCATACAAGCATGTGCAAATAGATTAAATAAAATTATTATTGACAGTATGAAATATCAGGTGTTTACTGACTCAAGTCAAGTGGCTTCTTACATTAGATGAGAAGCTTTTTTAATGCCTGGCTGGAACAATGCTAACTACGGTAAATGATGCTTATGGATCAACATCACAATACAGGCTCACAGCCTGAGCATGAAACACTCAAATCGATCGTTCTTATCGGTAATCACCTGCCCAGACTATGTGGTATCGCCACTTTCACTACACACCTTCTTGAATCAATCGCATTGAAAGCTCCAGATATCGACTGCTGGGCAGTCGCGATGAATGACCGGCCTGAAGGTTATGCTTATCCAGAGCAGGTACGGCTCGAAATCAATCAGGATCATCTCAGGGATTACAGCATGGTGGCTGACCAGCTCAATCTTAACAATGTTGATGTAGTCTGTATCCAGCATGAATATGGCATATTCGGTGGCCAGCGGGGTAGTTTTATCCTCGAATTGCTGAGCGACCTTGAAATGCCGATTGTGACCACATTGCATACTATTTTAAAAAAACCAAGTAATCGTGAACGACATATCATTAAACAACTGGCTGAACTTTCTGATCGCCTTGTGGTGATGAGTCACCGTTCAGTTGATTTTTTGCGTGATATTTATGAGGTTGATGAGAAAAAAATTACTCTTATACATCACGGTATTCCAGATGTCCCTCTGGTTGAATCTTCGTCTTATAAAGACAGATTTGGCGTATCAGAGAAGAAGGTGTTGCTTACATTTGGCTTGCTTTCACCAGGAAAAGGCATTGAGACAGTGATTGATGCACTGCCTGAAATTGTTAAGGCACACCCTGATGTCATATATATGGTGGTCGGTGCGACCCATCCGCATCTAAAGGCAGAGCAGGGTGAGGATTATAGAATAGGTTTGCATCGGCAAGCTAAGAAGCTGGGAGTTGAAGATCATATCGTTTTCCACGATCATTTTGTTTCTGATGATGATCTACTGGAATTTATCGGTGCGGCTGATATTTATGTCACGCCTTATTTGAATGAGGCACAGATCATCTCCGGCACACTTGCTTATGCATTGGGTATGGGCAAAGCGGTGATTTCTACACCTTACTGGCACGCTCAGGAGTTGCTTGCTGAAGGTCGGGGCAGATTATTTCCTTTCCGTGATCATGTTCAGCTTGCCAGCGATGTTATCAATCTGCTGGATCATCCTGAAGTACTTCGTACCATACAAAATAAAGCCTATGATTATGGACGCCAGATGATCTGGCGTAATGTTGCTGACCGTTATATCGAAACATTCAAGCAATCACAGCAGCATCGTTTACGTAAATCTGTACCTGAGCTCAGGCTGGGGCCGCTCGGTTTGCGCCAGCAAGCATTACCGGAAATTAAACTTGATCATTTATTGCGCATGACCGATGGCGTGGGTATGTTACAGCATTCCAAATTTACCGTACCAGATCGTGAACATGGATATTGCGTGGATGATAATGCACGTGCGCTGATTGTTGCTGTTACGGCACAAAATTTTCGGCCACGAGATGTTTCTCTAAATGAACTTGCTTCTGTTTACCTGAGTTTTCTTGAACATGCTTTCAATAACGATACAGGACTGTTCCGTAACTTTATGTCTTATGATCGTCATTGGCTGGAAGAGTCAGGCTCGGAAGATTCTCATGGTCGCGCACTCTGGGGTTTAGGTATAGCGGTTGCTCTCGGTAAGAATGAAGGGCAGGTCAATCACGCTGTTAATTTATTCAAACGAGCTTTACCAGCGGTTGAACATTTCAACTCACCACGGGCTGTCGCTTTCTCTCTCATTGGTATTCATGCTTATCTGACTTGTAACAGTGAAAGTAGTCATATTGAGATTACTGGCAAGATACTTTCAGAGAGATTGATGCAATGGTTCAGAAATTACTCCAGTGAAGACTGGCCATGGTGTGAAGAGACCTTAACTTATGATAATGCGCGTTTACCACAGGCATTGCTACTTTCAGGTCAGTGGTTGGGTGATGACGAAATGATAAGGATAGCTCTTAGTACTCTCGACTGGTTGAAAACAATTCAGCATGATGAGATGGATTGTTATTTTTCTGCTATTGGTAATCATGGCTGGTTCACCAAAGGAGGTGAAAAGGCGCAATTTGATCAGCAACCGATCGAGGCAGCCGCAATGATAGATGCCTGTATAGATGCTTTTAGATTAACGCGGGATGAAGAATGGATTACCTATGCTTATCGTTGCCTTAACTGGTATCAGGGTGAAAATGAACTGCATCTTTCACTCTACGATCACTCTACTGGAGGTTGCCGTGATGGATTACAGCTTGATAGCGTCAATGAGAACCAGGGGGCGGAATCTACCTTGTGCTGGCTTATGGCTTTACTCGCTATATATAAGCACCGTGGTCTGGCTGAGACTAAAGCAGAGGATGAGAAAGATTCTGAAATAGTAACTTGAAAGAATTACTAATAGTATCGCAATTATTAGTGCTAGCCATTGCCATTGAGTTTTTTATTATAACGAAGTCTGGCTATTAACTCTGACATGTTCAGTGTTGCAATACCGCAACGTTGATCAGCCGATGCGTAGGGAATAATCAATTCATCCTGAAAAATCATTGCACCGCAGCTGTAAACAACATTCGGCACATAACCCTCACGGTCGTATTCATTCGGCACCAAAATGGGTTCGTCGATGCGACTGATTATTTTCGTTGGATCATCCAGATCCAGTAATTCAATGCCGAGACTATAAGTTCGCATCGGGCCAACACCATGGGTAATTACCAGCCAGCCCTCATCTGTCTCAATAGGTGAGCCACCATTACCAATCTGAAAAAACTCATAGGGGAAGAGTGGTCTTTGCAGGATTTCGGATTTTTTCCAGAAATACAGATTATCTGAGAACATAATGGAATTATTCTCTCCATCCTGTCGCGAAAGCATGACATATTTCCCGCCAACCTTTCTGGGAAACAGCGCCATACCTTTACCATGCGCCTGTTTTCCATTCAGCGTACTAACCTTGAATGAAAGAAAATCACAGGTTTCGATAAGTTGTGGCAGGATAGTTTCGCCGTTGTACGCAGTATAAGTCGCATAGTAAGTCACCGTACCATCATCATCGACAAAACGTACAAAACG
>JAGLQT010000120.1 GCA_023136715.1 Gammaproteobacteria bacterium
TGAACACATTTGATTTTTTCAAAAACCTCTAATGCACCTAAACCAAAGGTCGAATCCGATAATTTTCCATCAAGCACTCGGCCTTCAAATACATCCAGCAAACAGGAGGGTTGCTCATGAATTTCTTTGAGCATGTAATGGCGATAACCATTTTTTCCGGTGGCATCTGCATTCAGATCCGACTCGTGCACTTCGCGCTCAACAAGCTGTCCATTGATATCGTAAATCACCAATACATTGGCGCGAATGTCGGCGACATCACCTTCTTCAAGATAAATGAAACGACGTGTAACGGGTAGTAAAGCCGAAGCATCAGAAGCGATAAAATGTTCGCCCAAACCCAGACCGATGACCAGAGGACTACCACTACGGGTTGCTATTAAGCGGCCGGGTTCTGCTGTAGAGACCACGCCTAATGCATAAGCGCCTTCAAAATCGATAACGGCTTTTTTTACTGAAGATAATAAATCATTACCCTGTTTTAGATAATGTTCAACCTGATGCACGGCAACTTCGGTATCAGTATCGGAGGTAAAAGTGAATCCCGCCGATTGCTGTTGCTGACGCAGGACACTGTGATTTTCGATGATACCATTGTGTACAATAGCCACTGATTCATTACAGATATGTGGATGAGCATTAATTTCACTCGGTTCACCGTGCGTTGCCCAACGGGTATGCGCAACACCAACCATACCCTGCAACGGGCTCATTTCCAGCGCATCCGCCAGAGCCTGTACCTTGCCCGCTCGGCGCACACGATCAATACAGTTTTCCTGGTCGATTACAGCAATTCCCGCCGAGTCGTAACCCCGGTACTCAAGACGACGTAATCCTTCTAGAAGAATCGGCGTTACATTCCGCTCAGCAACTGCACCAACAATACCGCACATATAAAACCTTATAAAAAAATATAATTATTCAAAAAGTGATTCTAGCTGATTTGACAAACAGATGGCATGAATTCATAACGCTTTAATTTTTAGAAGACGATAAAAAGCCCCTGATAGCAGGGGCTTTTTATTACAAAAACATCCCTAAATATGACTAGAACGGAATATCGTCGTCAAAACCTTCTTCTACCATTGGTGCTGCCTGTGGCTGACTAGCTGGCTGACTTTGAGCCTGTGACTGCGCAGGTGCGTAGCTATCACCGCCGCCTCGACTACCCAGCATTTGCATTTCGTTGGCGACAATCTCGGTGGTGTAACGATCCTGTCCACTCTTATCCTGCCACTTACGTGTTCTCAGACTACCTTCAACGTAGATTTGTGAACCTTTTTTCAGATATTCACCAGCAATTTCACCCAGGCGATTGAAGAACACAATGTTGTGCCATTCAGTACGTTCTTTGGTTTCACCGGACTGCTTATCTTTCCAGCTTTCTGATGTGGCGATAGATATGTTGGTGACGGCGCCACCTGAAGGCATATAGCGTGTTTCTGGATCCTTGCCGCAATTGCCTACTAAGATTACTTTGTTTACTCCTCGTGCCATTTTCTTGCTCTCCGCGATTAATATATGTTTGGCTGCTTTTAAAGCATGGCTAGTTTAACCGTCTTTCACAGCCATCGATAGTAGCTTTTCTTCGTCGAGAATATCTTTTTGCACTTTCAGGTACGCCACACCCTCTTCTTTAATGATGGCGGCCTCGATGACACCAGTTACCGCCAGTAAATCCTGCTCATTTACAGTCGTCACCTTCATTAAATAGGTGCTCAAATTCCTGGGTTTTTTCATAAAGATAGCGACCATGAACCAGATTAGTAACATTGCCAGGGCCACCAGATAAACGGCATCAATACCCCAAAGGCCATGAGCTAAACCACCCAGTGCACCACCAGCAAAAGTACCCAGGAACTGACTGCTTGAATAAACACCCATAGCGGTACCCTTTTGATCGGCATGGGCTGTTTTTGCCACCAACGATGGCAGGCTCGCTTCCAGCAAATTGAAAGCAATAAAAAATATAACCATAAATATTGCAACGGTAGTCAGGTCACGACCACTGAGCAGGCCGAGCACAGACACAATAAGACCAGCAATCGCACCGACAAAAACCGGCTTCATCTTATCTTTTCGCTCAGCCAGAACAATGAATGGCACCATGAATATCACTGAAGTAATAAACACTGGCAAATAGAGTTTCCAGTGTTGACTGGAGATCAGGCCGGCATCATCACGCAACTCCAGCGGTATCACCAGGAATACGGACATCAGCACAAAATGTAACGTGAATATGCCGACATCCAGACGCAGCAAATCAACTGTTTTTAATACTGAGCTCAAGCTGGATGTCTGCAGCTCTGCATCACGATGAAAATGGCTATCCAGAGGATCGGGTACAAACAAATATAAAATACCTATACCCATGATCGCGAGCACCGCCGTCCCCGCAAAGATGCCTGATACACCAATCAATTCATTAACCATCGGCCCCAGTACCATAGAGACAGCAAAAGCAACGCCGATACTCATACCAATCATCGCCATCATACGTACACGACGTTCTTCACGGGATAAATCTGCCGCCAGCGCCATCAGGGCTGAAGCAATCGCACCCGCCCCCTGTAATGCCCGGCCCGCGATGATGCCGTAGATACTGTCCGATGAAGCCGCCAGCAGGCTGCCTGCTGCAAAAATCAGCAGACCTGCAGCGATAACCGGTTTGCGACCGATCTTGTCGGAAAGCATACCGAAGGGAATTTGTAACAGCGCTTGCGACAGTCCATAGATACCCAGAGCCAGACCCGTTAGTAGCGGCGTAGTCTCGGGCAAGTCTTCCGCATAAAGAGCAAACACCGGCAGGATCATAAACAGGCCGAGCATTCGGAACGCATAAATCAGCGCCAGAGACATCCCTGCACGTCTTTCCTGTGAACCTAATTTTTCCTGAAATACAGACATCTATGACCTGTTTTGCAACCAGCGGTTGACCTGAGCTACTAAAAAGAGGCATTCTATCAGATTGCCTTTTAAAAACTCGAAATCGGCCTAGAAACTCTACGATAGAAACAAGCTTCATGGATACAATTCAAATACGCGGTGCCCGCACTCACAATCTAAAAAATATCAATATTGATATTCCTCGCGACAAACTAATCGTGATAACTGGACTGTCTGGTTCGGGTAAATCGTCATTAGCCTTCGACACGCTTTTTGCTGAGGGTCAACGTCGTTATGTGGAATCACTCTCTACTTATGCACGCCAGTTTTTATCGATGATGGAAAAGCCCGATGTCGATCATATTGAGGGATTATCTCCGGCGATTTCTATTGAGCAAAAAACAACTTCGCATAACCCAAGATCGACCGTTGGCACCACCACTGAAATTTACGATTATCTGCGTTTGTTATTTGCCCGTGCAGGCACGCCGCGCTGCCCCAAACATGACACAGCCCTGGAAGCCCAGACTGTCAGCCAGATGGTTGATCAGGTCGCTGACTTACCCACTGATACAAAGTTAATGTTACTCGCTCCTGTTGTCAGGGATCGTAAAGGTGAGTTTCATAATTTAATCGCCGATTTTAAACAGCAGGGATTTATTCGCGCACGCGTTGATGGTCAGGTTTTTGAACTAGATGACATTCCAGAACTGGAAGCCAATAAAAAACATACCATCGAAGTTGTTGTTGACCGGTTCAAGGTACGTGAAGATATCAAACTAAGGTTGGCTGAATCATTCGAAACGACTTTAAACTTAGCAGATGATGTCGCCATCATCTCCTTTATGGATGATGAGGACAAAGATGAACTGGTTTTTTCTGCACGCTTTTCCTGTCCAACCTGTGGTTACAACCTGCAGGAGCTTGAGCCTCGTTTATTCTCGTTCAACAATCCCGCTGGCGCATGCCCCAAGTGTGATGGTCTGGGTAACAATCAATTTTTTGATGCTGACCGTGTAATCACTAATACTGATCTCAGTTTGGCCGGTGGCGCCATTCGTGGCTGGGATCGACGCAATGCCTACTATTTCAGCATCATTCAATCGCTGTCTGCACATTATGGCTTTGATATTGAAGCGCCTTTTGAAGAACTTGAAGAAGAATTCAAAAATATTCTTTTATACGGTAGCGGTAAAGAAAAAATCGAGTTTCATTACCCCGGACATCGCGGTCGTCGTGGTAAAAAACGTACACACGTATTTGAAGGCGTGCTACACAATATGGAACGCCGCTATCATGAAACAGATTCCAATGTGGTGCGTGAAGAACTGGCCAAATACATGTCACAGCAATCTTGCCCCACTTGTGAAGGCAGCCGTTTGAATGAAGCCGCACGCCACGTATTTATTCAGGATCATACCCTGGCACAAATTACTGCCATGCCAATACTTCTGGCCCACGAGTTTTTCGAGAATCTAAACCTGTCTGGAAAACGCGGTCAAATTGCTGAGAAAATCAATACAGAAATATCCTCACGCCTTAAATTCCTGGTCAATGTGGGTTTAGATTACCTGACGCTGGACAGAAGCTCGGACACCTTATCAGGTGGTGAATCTCAGCGAATTCGATTGGCCAGTCAGATCGGTGCAGGACTGGTTGGCGTTATGTACATCCTCGATGAGCCATCCATTGGACTGCATCAACGCGATAATGATCGCCTGCTAGGCACTCTCACGCACCTGCGTGACATAGGTAATACCGTCATTGTGGTTGAACATGATGAAGATGCAATCCGTAATGCTGATCACATTATCGATATTGGCCCCGGGGCAGGCGTGCATGGCGGTGAAGTCATCGCTGAGGGCACGTATGAGGACATCATTAATACACCCGGTTCAATTACGGGGCAATTTATGTCGGGTGTCAGGGAAATTAAAATCCCTGAACATCGCACCCCAAGAACAGACAAAACATTTTCGATAAAAGGCGCTAGCGGTAACAATCTTGCTAAAGTCAATCTAGAGATTCCAGTAGGACTATTATGTTGTATTACAGGCGTTTCCGGTTCGGGAAAATCGACCTTAATCAATGACACTTTGTACGCTATTCTGGCCAGAGAGATTAATCGCAACTCGATGCCTGCGGCTCCCTTTGTTTCACATAGCGGCATAGAAAATTTCGACAAAGTAGTTGAAATTGATCAGGCCCCGATAGGCCGGACACCTAGATCCAACCCTGCTACTTACACCGGCCTGTTTACACCTATACGAGAACTTTTTTCCGGTACACAGGAAGCACGCTCACGCGGTTATAAACCTGGGCGTTTCAGCTTTAATGTCAAAGGTGGTCGATGTGAGGCCTGCTCTGGCGATGGCGTTATCAAAGTGGAGATGCACTTCTTACCCGATGTATACGTCACCTGTGATGTCTGCAAAGGCCAGCGTTACAATCGTGAAACATTAGAAATTAAATACAAGGGTAAAAACATTCATGAAACTCTGGAGATGACCGTTGAAGATGCGCTGGATTTCTTTGACGCCATCCCCGTTATTAAACGTAAACTACAGACCTTGATGGATGTTGGGCTCTCCTATATTACGCTTGGCCAGCGAGCCACCACTCTCTCTGGCGGTGAAGCACAGCGCATTAAATTATCCAAAGAGCTATCAAAACGAGATACCGGCCAGACCATATATATTCTCGATGAACCTACGACCGGCTTACACTTCCATGACGTCCAGCAATTACTGGAAGTATTGTTACGTTTAAGAGATCACGGCAATACCGTAGTGGTCATTGAACACAACCTGGATATTATAAAAATGGCCGACTGGATTGTCGATTTAGGCCCAGAAGGCGGTTACAAGGGTGGCAAAATCATTGCTCAGGGAACGCCAGAAGAAGTAGCAGGAGTGCCAGGTTCATTCACCGGTCATTATCTCAAACAGATGCTGGAAAATAAGAAATAAACGACAGATCACAGACACAAAAAAACCGGCTTGCGCCGGTTTCTTACAATAAGCTTAAAATCTAAACTTATTCAGCATCAGCTTCTTCAACAACAGCTTCTACAGGGCGATCTACTAGCTCGATATAAGCCATAGGTGCTACGTCACCAGTACGGAAACCGCATTTCATAATGCGCGTATAACCACCAGGACGCTCTTTATAACGAGGACCCAGCTCATTAAACAGTTTACCTACATTGGCTTTATCACGAAGACGTGAGAAAGCCAAACGACGATTTGCAACTGAATCAGTTTTAGCCAGAGTGATCAATGGCTCTGCAATACGGCGTAGTTCTTTTGCTTTAGGTAGAGTCGTTTTAATAATGCCATGTTCTAACAAAGAATTAGCCATGTTGC
>JAGLQT010000121.1 GCA_023136715.1 Gammaproteobacteria bacterium
ACCCCAGCCACTGCCCCTGTTGCCCCAGTTATTGTTACCCCAACCATTATTGCCCCATCCATTGTTGTTAAAGGGCCCCCACCAGGCATTGGCGGATTGTGCTGTGAATGCTGAAATACCGGCAACCAAAATTACAGCAGAAATTTTCTTCAAGGTGATCATAATACTTCCTCCGAATTAATTAACGCTAGAATGATATAAGCAAGTATTATATTAATTATTCAAGGAGAAATGTCCATCTAAAAAAACAGGTTTACAGGGCGATTATTTACATGAAGCAGTAAGCTATCAAGAAAATACCGCGCTCAAAATCGTTTTTTATCTCGGACAAATGCTTCGAACGCGAACACTGAATGAATGAATAAAAAGGCACACTTTAATGCGTGTTGGGCAAAACACCAACCTGCGGCATCTCCGCCAAACCCGTTTCACGTGCATGTTCTTCAAAGCCTTTATTACGCCAGAAGAACGCACCGGGCATAGTAGTCGGTATAACTAGCGCATAAAACAATGCACGACCTGCTATGGCAGTAATCGTTACAACTATTGCTACAGTCGCCCATAATAACAATGCGAAACCTCCATCAGCATTTGTTGTTGCCAGTAGAAAAATCATTGACATGCTTAATAACAAACCCACATTTCTCGCCAGGTAAGTCTTGCCGAATTTGGTTGTTTGCTCGTAGTGTGAAGCAAGCCCTTCGCCACCGTTATTTCTCAAATCATCTGCATGGACATAAAGCCCGTAAGCTTCCAGCATCAATCCCAGCAACATCAACATGGCCAACTCTGGAACAAATTCATTCCATACACCACCCGACGTTAGCTGCACTAATGCAGTCACCAACAGTATCAGCAATGGACCCAGCGTCAGCATATTTCCATAGAAAGAGGTCAAGACCTGCCAGTGATTCCAGAACGGTCTTGCCGGTATGCGATAAATCCTATGCATAAAATAAATCGCAGCCAGGCCAGCGACTACTGCACCCCAGCCACTCATCGCAATAAATATTTGATGAACGTTTTCAGGCAGCCATTCAAACAACATCGGCAATGCGGTTAATAAAGTATAAGCACCCAGAAAATTATAAAACACGGCAATGCCCGCGACTTCTCGACTGACTGGCGAATAGCGTAAATTATTGAAGGCGCGGTAAAAACGGTGCGGCTTACCTAAATGCATAGTGGACAGCACCAGAGCCAGCGTTTGAATTCCGATCAAACCAAACAGGGTTAATGGCCATGCCAGATGATGTGATGCAGCGCTCAATAACTCAATACCAAATGTTGGACCGACGAACAATAAAATGAACGCACCGATCACCATCTGCGAAACCAGGGTAAATATCACCAGAGGATTTTCACGCGTACTCAAGGCTTTTAAATTCCATTCTCTGGATGAATTATTACCATCGACGCCAGGACGATACTGGCCCTTATCATTTTTTGTGTAAGACACTGGCCTGCTATCAGGGCGTTTCATTTCATCTGGTAAATGATTTTTCTGCTGGAATCGAATATTAGGTTGAGTAATTTCCGTTGATGGAAATCCGGGTATCTCAATATCCAGGTCTTCTCGATTTTCTGGCGTAGTTTCTATCACACCAAAATCCAGCGCGCCCGCAAGACAGGCAGAAGCACAGGCTGGCTTCAGGCCAATTTC
>JAGLQT010000122.1 GCA_023136715.1 Gammaproteobacteria bacterium
GCTCGCAGGACATCATATTCATCTGCGGTAGGTGCATCTTTTGTGTTTTTATATTGAGCATTAATCCCTGTGAGTAATGCCTCGATGCTGGCACGAACTTCGATATTAACCTTGCCATTACTATGAGTATTTATCTCAACCAGTGCGGGCTTAACTACATCCGAATAAGCAGGCGTCACGCCTAAATAACTGAAAAATAACAACAGAAAAAGTTTGGGAATAAAATGTAAGATAAGGCGTCCTTATAGGAGGATTAAAATTGTGTGTGCGACATAAATGAATTACTATAAACCAATACCTAAATGATTCTAAATCTCATCTGTAACACAAAACATCATCTTACATTGAGGAGGCATTGACATGTCGAAGCTTAATCGACGCGAATTTCTAAAACTACTTGGGATTACTACAGCAGCAGGATCACTACCCATATTCTACGGCTGCTCGAATACCCGCGCATCAGGTATCAGCAAAGATTTTTACAAAGTACCGATGAGGGGCAATGCGCGAATCATACATATTACCGATGTACACGGACAGTTAAATCCGGTTTATTTCCGTGAACCCAATGTCAACCTGGGCATGGGCGATGCCTTTGGTCGCCCTCCTCATATGGTCGGCCCTAAATTTCTGAAAGAAATGAAATTCAAGCCCGGCACACCAGAATCATACGCTTACACCTATATGGATTTTGAAAAAGGCGCAAAACAGTATGGTCGCATGGGCGGCTTTGCCCACATCAAAACCCTGGTCGACAGCTTGCGCAAAGATGCAGGTGATATAAACAAAACCTTAACCCTGGATGGTGGCGATTTGTGGCAAGGCTCGGGCACCTCTTTATGGACACGCGGTGTTGATATGGTTGAAGCCTCTAACATCCTTGGTGTTGACGTCATGGTTGGTCACTGGGAGTTCACCTACAATGAAAACGAAGTGCTGAGCAATGTTGCCCTGTTCAGGGGTGACTTTATTGGCCAGAACGTTCGCGTTAAAGATGAATCGATGATGGGTGGTGACTACGAGAGACTGGTTGAGCAGTTTGACGGTAGCGGACTTTATGATGAAGATACCGGTCATGCTTTTCAGCCCTACGTGATTAAAAATGTAGGCGAAGCGCGTATTGCAGTTATTGGCCAAGCCTTCCCCCGGACCGGTAATGCCAACCCCAAAGAATTTTTCCCCGACTGGTCATTCGGTCTTCGTGAAGACGACATGATCGAACTGATTGAACAAATTCAGGAAGATGAAAATCCAGATGCGATTGTTTTACTGTCACATAATGGCATGGATGTAGATATAAAAATGGCCGAGCGTGTCCCCGGCCTGAATGCTGTCTTTGGCGGTCATACCCACGATGGTATCCCTCAGCCAATCAAAGTTAAAAATGTTGCCGGCAATACCTGCTGGGTGACTAATGCCGGTTCAAACGGTAAATACATTGGCGTCATGGATTTTGATATTCAGGACGGAAAAGTTAAAGAAATGCATTATCAAATGCTGCCCGTATTTGAAGATGCCTTGCCTGCCGATAAAGAAATGCAGGCGTACATCGACCAGATGCGTAATAAAAAATACGACAAGAACATCATCGAAAGTCGCGCAAAAGATCGCTTCTATAACGAAAATCGACTTGGTAAAACCTTCAAAGAAATTCTAGATGAAAAACTGGCTATCGCTGATCGCCTGCTCTATCGTCGTGGTAATTTCATGGGCACCTGGGATCAGGTCTTGTGCAACGCGCTACGTGAAGAATTCAAAGCTGATGTCGCCATGTCAGCGGGTGTACGCTGGGGCACAACCACATTAAAAGGTGACTGGATCACTATGGAAGATGTCATGACTCAGTGCTCCATGACTTACGGTGAAACCTATGTCTCAGAAATGACCGGACATGATCTCTTGAATATTCTGGAACAGGTAGCTGATAACCTGTTCGATCCAGACCCCTATTTACAATCGGGTGGCGACATGGTTCGTGTAGGCGGACTTGACTACACTATCGATCCTTCACAAAAGCTTTACGAACGCATCACTGATGCACGTTTAGATAATGGCCATTTAATTGAAGCCGATAAAAAATACACCGTTGCAGGCTGGGCTGCGGTCAACAACACACCGGATGGACGCTTAATGTGGGATGTGGTTCGTGATTACATCATCAGGAATAAAGCTAAAGATAACATTCTTAAGCTAAATAAAATCAATCATCCAAAACTGGTCGGCGTTTCAAGCAATCCCGGTATCGCTGATTATCCCGGTGAAATTGGCTAAGACACTAAGCAGCAGTGAATACTAAAAGGCCTCGCTATATATAGCGAGGCCTTTTCTTTTATGTTGCTCTTAAATTATTGGCTTTTTTCTTTGTTGGTAAGCTCGGTATGAAAGCAAGAGCAATAAAATCACACTGTAAATAATGGGCCGAAGATAATCAGCTTTCACTAGCCAGAAAAAATGTAACACGGCAAGAACAGCTATTACATAAACAAGCTTATGTAACTTTACCCAGTTCTTTTTAAGTTTGCGTATCATTATCTTGTTAGATGTTATTACTAGAGGTAGCAATAAAATAAAGGCAGTGAAGCCAACAGTTATAAATGGTCTTTTTATTATATCTTTAATAATCTCATTCAAATCAAAAAAATGATCAAACCAGACATATGTGAGCAGATGCATTAGCGCGTAAAAGAACACAAATAAACCCAGCATGCGCCTTAGCTTAATCAGCCAGGGCCAGTTCAATATTTTTCTAGCAGGTGTTACCAGCAAGGTGATCAACAAAAATCGTAGCGCCCACTCCCCTGTTTCACGCGTCATCGTCTCGACTGGATTTGCCCCCAGTGCATCGTTAAGCACACCCCAAACCAGCCATGCCAACGGGAACAGGCAAAGCAATAAAATAACAGGCTTGATAGCTAACATTACAGTTTTATCTGAAAGCGCAACAGACATCTTAAAAATTTTTGGTTAAGTCCATGCCGGTATAAAGCTGTGCAACCTGTTCACCATAACCGTTAAACATTTCTGTTTTATGTTTGGGCTTCCAGAATGGCTCACCTATGCGGCGTTCTGTGCTCTGACTCCAGCGTGGATGATCCACTTCAGGATTCACATTGGAATAAAAGCCGTATTCTTTAGGTGCCAGCTCGTTCCAGGTGGTATTTGGCTGAGTTTCGGTAAAACGAATTTTTACGATGGACTTGATACTTTTGAATCCATACTTCCATGGAACGACCAGACGAATCGGCGCACCATTTTGATTGGGTAGAATATCACCGTATAGACCTACCGCCATAATGGGTAGAGGGTTCATCGCTTCATCAATACGCAAACCTTCAACATAAGGCCAGTTCAGTACACGCCGTAATTGACCAGGCAAGCGTGATTTGTCCAGCAAGGTGGTGAATTCTACATATTT
>JAGLQT010000123.1 GCA_023136715.1 Gammaproteobacteria bacterium
GGCAGGCGAAGGGCATCGGCGGCGACTTCCATAATACGATCAAGGTTGTGGGCATCGGCAGCCTGAAGGATGTTTTCCAGTCGCGCCTGTTCTGTAGCAAGGGCATCAAAATCGGCGTCAGGCTCGGCATAAGCAGCATAAACGGCTTCAAGCTGTTCATGTGCATTTTTGATTTCACTCAAGCCTTCTTCTACATTGCCGCGCACATCTTTGCTTTCATCCAGTTGGGGTTCCTGTGATAAATAGCCAATACGAATATCGCTGGCAGGGCGTGCTTCGCCGATATAATCGGTATCTACACCGGCCATGATGCGTAGCAGGGTCGATTTACCTGCACCGTTGTAGCCTAAAACGCCGATTTTTGCGCCGGGGAAGAAATTCAGGCTGATGTCTTTGAGAATCTCTTTTTTAGGTGGAACCACCTTGCCGACACCATTCATGGTGTAGATGTATTGAGCCATGTTTCAGTTCGCCACTTGATTAATAATCATCGAATTATATCGGGAATGGGCTGAGATTAAAGCGCAAATTTGCACTGAAAAAGATAAATAAGCAGTATCTAATATGGTTGAACAGGTTGAAAATTGCTAAACGATGGTAAATCACTGGTTTATGGGTGCTTTTTCATCAAAACACATGCAGTCATAGCCGCTTTTTGTTAATATTGCCGGCCTTTCAGCGGCGGCTTATGAAGTCGTTTTTCAGAATATAGATAAATCGGGAGTACAGATGTTTTCCAAAGAAATGAACATTGAGAGCTATGACGAAGCATTGTGGGCCGCCATGGAGCATGAAGTTCGACGTCAGGAAGAGCATATTGAGTTGATTGCATCCGAGAATTACGCCAGCCCCCGAGTTATGCAGGCACAGGGTTCAGTATTAACTAATAAATACGCCGAAGGTTATCCCGCACGCCGCTATTACGGTGGTTGTGAAAACGTTGATGTTGCTGAGCAACTGGCGATTGATCGTATCAAGCAGGTTTTTGGTGCCGAGTACGCCAATGTACAACCACACTCTGGTTCACAGGCGAATGCAGCCGTTTATATGGCTTTGTGCCAGCCAGGTGATACCGTGTTGGGGATGTCACTGGCACACGGTGGTCATCTCACGCACGGTTCTAAAGTTAGCTTCTCGGGCAAAATTTATAATGCCGTTCAGTACGGCCTTAATGACGTAACTGGTGAAGTTGATTACGATGAAGTTCAGCGCCTGGCTGATGAACATAAGCCAAAAATGATTGTTGCCGGTTTCTCTGCTTATTCACGAATCATGGACTGGAATCGTTTCCGTAAAATCGCTGACTCTGTGGGTGCTTACCTGTTTGTAGATATGGCACACGTTGCCGGTTTGATTGCAGCAGGCTTGTATCCTAACCCTGTTGATGTAGCCGATGTTGTTACTTCAACTACACACAAAACATTACGCGGACCTCGCGGCGGTATTATTTTAGCCGGTGCGAATTCAGTGATGAAGAATGAAGATATTGCCAAGAAATTAAACTCAGCTATTTTCCCTGGTTCGCAAGGTGGTCCTTTGATGCACGTGATTGCAGCCAAAGCTGTAGCCTTTAAAGAAGCACAGGAGCCTGAGTTTGTTGATTATCAAAAGCAAGTGATTGCTAACGCAAAAGTCATGGCTGATGTTGTTATCAAACGTGGATTTAAAGTTGTTTCAGGCGGCACTGATAATCACTTGTTCCTCTGGGATCTAGTGGGTAAAGGTTTGACGGGTAAAGAGGTTGAAGCCGCTTTAGGTCGTGCGCACATTACGGTAAATAAAAATGCGGTACCGAATGATCCGCAGTCACCTTTTGTTACCAGTGGTATTCGTGTTGGTACACCAGCAATGACAACTCGTGGTTTTAATGAAGAAGATTCGAAGAACCTGGCCAGCTGGATGTGTGACATTATCGATAGCATCAAAGGTGGTAATGCTGATGAGAAAGTCATTCACGATGTTGTCGAAAAAGTTCGTGATATTTGCCAGCGCTTACCTGTCTACGCATAAGTTTTTAAATATAAGCGAGCAATAGTATGCACTGTCCATTCTGTTCAGAACCTGATACCCGCGTCATTGACTCACGTTTGTCTCATGACGGTGATCAGGTGCGTAGACGACGCGAGTGTGTTGCCTGTACTGAACGCTTCACTACTTATGAAAGTGCGGAATTAAATATGCCGCGCATCGTTAAGAGCGATGGTAGTCGCGTGCCATATGTGGATGAAAAAATGCGTGCAGGTGTCATGCGGGCACTGGAAAAACGTCCTGTTGATACCGAACAGGTTGAAGAGGCGCTGAATCGCATTAAACATAAGTTGATGTCGTCAGGTGAGCGAGAAGTTGCCAGCAGTAAGCTGGGTAACTGGCTAATGGAAGAATTACTGGCGATGGATCATGTCGCCTACATTCGTTTTGCTTCTGTGTATTTAGATTTCAGTGACATCAATGCCTTCCGTGAAGCGATTGAACGACTAGATCAACAAAAAAAGCCGCGAAAACAACGTAGCTAGGTGTCTGCTGATATGAGTGATCAGGATCACGCATTTATGCAACGCGCTATACGTTTAGCGCAGAAAGGTTTGTACAGCACTGATCCGAATCCGCGCGTGGGTTGTGTGCTGGTCAAAGATAATAAAATTGTTGGTGAAGGCTGGCATCAAAAGGCAGGTGAACCTCACGCTGAAGTATTGGCTTTAAGGCAGGCAGGAAATGAGGCTAAAGCTGCGACCGCTTATGTAACATTAGAGCCTTGCAGTCATACGGGTAAAACGCCGCCATGCGCTGAGGCGTTAGTTGAGGCGGATGTGAGTCGGGTAGTGGTAGCGATGCAGGATCCTAATCCCCTGGTGGCAGGGCAGGGTCTGAAACGATTACAGGATAGCGGTATAACCGTTGAAAGTGGTTTGATGGAAGCTCAGGCCAGAGCCTTGAATCCGGGCTTTATCAAGCGCATGGAAACTGGCTTGCCTTATGTGCGAGTAAAAATGGCGATGAGTCTTGATGGACGCACAGCGATGGCTTCAGGAGAAAGCCAATGGATTACCGGTGATGCAGCGAGACGTGACGTGCAATTATTGAGAGCAAGAAGCTCGGCGGTGCTGACAGGCATTGGTACGGTTTTATCCGATGACCCGTCGATGAATGTACGACTTACTGCTGAAGAATTAGATGTTGATGAAGTAAGGCAGCCACTTCAAGTTGTATTAGATAGTGCGTTGCGTTTTCCAGCTAAAGCAAAAATAGCTGAAGTCAATGGTGATGTTGTGATTATGACAACATCGAAAAATGATGTTGCTAATGCGGTTCAGGTGGAAGAAAAAGACGGCCACGTAGATTTAAAAGCCGCTTTAAAATTTTTGGCTGAAAAAGAAATTAATGAAATACACGTTGAAGCGGGTGCAATATTGAGCGGTGCATTTTTGCAGCAACAGCTGGTCGATGAAATAGTGGTTTATATGGCACCGCATATAATGGGTGATGAAGCCAGAGGTTTATTTGCACTGCCGGGTTTATCCGAGATGAAAGATAGAATTTCACTGGATATTCAGGACGTGCGTATGCTGGGTAAAGACCTGCGAATAACTGCGCAGCCTGTGTACTCGTAACAATTAGGTAATAGAGGAATAATTGATGTCCACCATTGTTGTTGTAAAAAAAGGCGATCAGGTTTGTATCGCGGCGGACAGCCTAACCAGTTTTGGTGATTTGCGTCTGGGTTCTGAATACGATGCGGATCACGATAAAATTATCAAGAATAAAAATGCACATATCGGTATCGTTGGCAGTGCTGCCCATCAACTGGTGATGGAAAGTATTCTGGCTGATAAGAAGGTTAAAACTGACTTTTCATCCAAACTGGCTATTTTTGAAACTTTTCGTGCTCTACATCCGGTGCTGAAAGAAAAATATTTTTTGAATGCAAAAGATGAAGATGATGATCCGTATGAATCAACGCAGATTGATGCGTTGATTGCTTCAAAGCATGGTATTTTTGGTGTGCATTCATTGCGTGAAGTCTCTGAATATACACGCTTCTGGTCGATTGGTTCAGGTTCAGAATATGCATTAGGTGCCATGTTTGCTGTTTATGATAATTATGAAACAGCGGAAGAAATTGCTGCTGCTGGTGTTAAGGCTGGTGCTGAGTTTAATACCTCATCATCTATGCCTATGAGTAGTTATGTTATTGAACTTGGCAAGTAAAAGCAGGTATTAAAGTCATGTTTACCGGAATTATCGAAGCAGTTGGAAAAGTTAAGCGTATTGAATCCGTTGGTGGTGATATGCGTTTAACGGTTGATGTCGAGTCTCTGGATATGAGCGACGTTAAACTTGGCGATAGTATTGCGGTCAATGGCGTGTGTTTGACAGCGGTCAAATTTGACCAGTATTCTTTTGTTGCGGACGTTTCAAATGAATCAATTTCATTGACCTCACTCAAAAATTTGAAGGCAGGTAGTTTAGTTAATTTGGAAAAAGCTTTGTTACCAACAACACGCCTTGGTGGTCATCTTGTTAGTGGTCATGTTGATGGTTTGGGGCAGGTGCTTAATATTGCTGATGATGGTCGATCAATAAAATATACCATTCAAGTACCGTCTGAATTAAAAAGATACATTGCAGTTAAAGGATCAATCTGCATCGATGGCACAAGCCTTACTGTTAATGCGGTGAATGATGACTGCTTTGATATTAATATTGTGCCTCACACGCAGGAAAGAACGATCATTCAAAGTTATAAGTCGGGCACTGAAGTCAATTTGGAAGTTGACCTGGTTGCACGTTATCTAGAAAGTTTACTGTTACATACGTCAGGCGAGAATAAGGAAGGGCTTAGTCTGGATTTGCTATCAAAGGCGGGGTTTATCGGCTAGTCAAGGCACCTATTATTATGAAACTAAATACTACAGAAGAAATTATTGAAGATATTCGCCAGGGTAAGATGGTGATCATCATGGACGATGAAGATCGTGAAAACGAAGGCGATTTATTAATGGCGGCAAGTGCTGTGACACCTGATGCGGTTAATTATATGGCGCGTTTTGGTCGGGGGCTGATATGTCTGACTTTGACAGAGCAACGTTGTAAGCAATTGCGCTTACCATTAATGGTTGGCGGCACTGATGTCATGCAAAGCACTAACTTCACTGTTTCTATTGAAGCAGCAGAAGGCGTGACTACCGGTATTTCTGCAGCAGATCGTGCAGTAACGATTTTAGCCGCAGTAAAAGCAGATGCCGGGCCTGAAGATATTGAACAGCCAGGTCATATTTTTCCACTAATGGCACAACCAGGCGGTGTGCTAAGTCGTGCGGGGCATACTGAAGCAGGCTGTGATCTGGCTCGATTAGCGGGCATGGATCCAAGTGCAATGATTGTTGAGATTCTTAATGACGATGGCACCATGGCGCGTCGTCCTGATCTTGAGAAATTTGCTGAAGAGCATGATTTAAAAATCGGCACAATAGAAGATTTGATTAGTTACCGTATTAAAAATGAAAAAACCATTGAACGCGTAGCTGAAACAGATTTAATGACAGAATATGGCAAATTCAGATTGCTGGCTTTTCAGAATAGCATTGATGAAGGCACTCACTTTGCATTGGTAAAAGGTGAAATTAATGGCGATGAGCCAGCACTAGTACGTGTGCATATGGTTAATACGTTAGTTGATGTTATGGGCTCTGTACACGCAAAAGGCTGGCCTTTAAACGATGCGATTAAACGCGTTGCTGAAGCTGATCAAGGTGTGGTTGTTATTCTTAGAAAGAATGATGAAGAAAAAGCCATGTTGCAATGGATGATGAGTCACCTTGCAGTCAGTGAACCTAAAAAAGAACGTACTGATATCCGTACCGATGGTGTAGGTGCGCAAATATTGATGGACGTTGGTGTAAAAAAAATGCGCTTGATGTCAGCGCCAAAAGTGATTCATGGTTTGGCTGGTTTCGGTCTTGAAGTGGTTGAGTATGTTTCTGGTGATGAGTAATACTTTTCGCTGGTAATTGAATAAAAATATTAAAGTATAATTTAGAGAAAAATTATGAGTGAAAATAATATAGAAGGCAGTTTGCAATACAGTAAGGGCGAGTTTGCAATTGTATGTGCACGTTTCAATGGTTTCATTGTTGAGAGTCTGTTAGCGGGTGCTCTGGATACGCTGAAACGTAGTGGTGTTGCTGAGAGTGACATTACAGTGATCAAAGTTCCCGGTGCATTTGAAGTGCCTGTTGCTGTGCAGAATTTAGCGCAGAGTGGCAAGTACAGCGCCATCATCGCACTCGGTGCTGTGATTCGCGGTGCAACGCCACATTTTGATATTGTTGCTAATGAATCAGCAAAAGGTTTGTCTGCAGTTGCGCTGGATCATGGCCTGCCAATCATTAATGGTATTTTGACAACTGATTCAATCGAGCAAACAATCGAACGTGCTGGTACTAAAGCGGGCAATAAAGGTTCGGAAGCTGCGGCTTCGGCGATTGAAATGGTTAGTTTGTTTCAGAAGTTAGCTTAAAATCATTCTGAGTTTTTTGGATCATCAATTCGTTTTTACAGGTTGAGCAATAATATGTCACAAAATACAAGTCTTGCTAAAGCCAGAGGTATGGCAAGGCGATTTGCCATGCAGGCAATTTATCAGTGGCAAATGACCAACGATGATACAAAAGGTATTGGGGAGCAATATGTCGAAGAAAATAGATCGGCTACGGCTGATTTTGATTACTTCAGAGAATTGTTTTTTGGTGTCGAAGAAAATTTAGAAGTAATTGATAAAACTCTGGCTCAATATACAGGGCGTGCAATTGTTTCGGTTGATCCCGTTGAAAGGGCTATATTGCGTTTGGCCTGTTATGAGTTTTTAAAGCGACTGGACGTACCGTACCGTGTTGTCTTGAATGAAGCCGTGACTTTGACCAAGAAGTTTTGTTCGGCGCAAAGCCATACTTTTGTAAACGCAGTTTTGGATAAGGTGGCGCATGAGTTGCGCGCCACTGAAATATCGTAATTTTGAGTTGGTGAATCAGGTCGTGCCATGACAGCGACTACTGAGTTCAGTCTTATACAAAAATACTTTAGCTATGATGAGAGGCGTGATGACGTTACGCTCGGCGTGGGTGATGATTGCGCACTGCTAAATCCTCCGCATGAAAAACAATTAGCTGTTACTGTCGATACGCTTGTCTCTGGTGTCCATTTTCCAGAAGCAACTTCTCCTGACGATATAGCTTATAAATCACTGGCGGTAAGTTTGAGTGATTTAGCGGCAATGGGTGCTGAGCCAGCCTGGGCGACACTGGCTTTGACCTTGCCAAATAGCAATGAGGCATGGTTAGAGGCTTTCTCAAAGAGTTTTAAAAAGACCCTGAATGATTACGGCGTGCAGTTGGTCGGTGGTGATACCACACAAGGTCCTCTTTCAATTACAGTTCAACTAACCGGTCTGGTTGATGCAGAAAGTGTTATGCGTCGTGATGCCGCCAAAGCAGGTGACAAAATTTATGTTACCGGAAGTCTGGGAGATGCGGCTTTAGGTTTGAAACTATTAGATATGCATGACTTTCCTGATCCAGTAATTAGAGAGTCATGTATAAAAAGATTAAATCGTCCTCTTCCTCGTGTTGAGTTTGCACAGAAAGCGGTAGAGTGTTGTGCCTGCGCTATTGATATATCAGATGGACTGATTGCTGATTTGGGGCATATCCTAAAAGCCAGTGCTTGTGGTGCTAAGATTTATTATGACCAACTACCCACATCCAAAGCATTTGATAAAAGTTCTACTCATCTAAATGATCTTGATTATCAGCAGATGCTGTTAGCTGGTGGTGATGATTATGAGCTTTGTTTAGTTGCCTCCGCTGAAAATGAAGCGGCTCTATTTTCGTTCGCTGAATCTATGGATGTATTGCTAACCGAGGTTGGTTTAATAGACACATCCGGTGAGTTAAGTGTTATAAATACTGACGGTGAACCGATTGAATTAATTAGTTCAGGATACGAGCACTTTGCACATGAATGAAACTGAGCTTCATCAGGAACAAAAAATAAGTCGTATTCAGTTTAAAGCGCTGAAAGATCCAGTAGTGTGCCTTGCTTTAGGTCTGGGTAGTGGTTTGTCGCCTAAGGCACCGGGAACTGCGGGTACCGTCATGTCTATTCCTTTATTTTTATTAATTCAGGATTTGCCATTGATGGTCTATGCCATGATCACCCTGTTGATAACATTATCGGGTATCTGGATTTGTTCGTACTCATCAAAGAAACTGGGTGTGCATGATCATCCCGCTATCGTGATTGATGAAGTGGCGGGATTTTTAATCACCATGTTTGCTGCGCCTAGTGGCTGGCAGTGGCTACTGGCCGGTTTTGTATTATTCAGGTTTTTCGATGCGCTTAAACCCTGGCCGATTTCATGGCTGGATAAAAACGTAAATGGAGGTTTTGGTATCATGATTGATGATGTTGTTGCGGGTTTAGTATCAATGGCTTTGCTTCAGGCTTACTGGTACTGGTTTGTCTAGCTTAATAAGAGGCGGCTTGAATATGAAAGTTTTATTCTCAATTGTTATGGCGTTTTTTTTGATGGCTGCTGAGACTGTTCTGGCTAGCCAGGATATTGTGGTGCAGGGGCTATTTTCGGGCAAAGCAGTCGTCTTGATAGATGGTCAGCGTCGAATCATAGCCGTTGGTGAAACTAGTCCAGAAGGCGTCAAACTAATCTCTTCTGACAGTAATCAGGCCATTCTGGAAGTTGATGGACAACAGAAAAGTTATGCTTTGGGTTCCCCTGTATCCTTGAGTTTTAGCAAAGCCGATAGTGTTGAAGAAAAAGTGTTTGCTAATGATCGGGGCATGTTTATGTCTGTCGGCAGTATTAATGGTCAGAGCGTACGCTTTTTAGTCGACACTGGCGCGACTACTGTCGCCATGAACACCACGCAGGCCAGGCGTTTAGGTGTACGCTACAAAATTGAGGGAAAGCTGGCGACAGCGAGTACGGCTTCGGGCTTTGTCAAAGCTTATCGAGTGCGTTTGAAAACAGTGTCTCTGGGTAAAATCAAGCGCCGAAATATAGAGGCGATGGTCATTGATGGTCAGCATCCAGGGCCTATTTTGCTAGGCATGTCTTTTTTGGGTGATTTAAAGGTTGAAAAGGCAGGAAATGCACTAACTCTCAAATCGAGATAACCGCTGATATTTACTTGTAAGCTATTGATCGTAAAAGGATTGATTATAGACTGTCCGGTTTTTGTGCTGAATCTTCCTAAGCGTGTAAATTAGTATTGCAGGTACAGGAAGTGACTGAATTCTTTGACATAAAGGGGTTAATGTTGGAAACTGAAAACGGTAACGGTTTAATAATAACAAAGAGAGCAGGAATCTAAAGAATGTCAGAATTGTTTTCCAAAGAATGGGGCCAGGCTTACAAGGATGAGTGGAATGGAGATGAGGAGATTACTTCAACCTTGAATAAGGCGGGTTTTAACTCAATCGTTGCTTTTGGCCTTTATGATGAGGACGCGCCACGTTTTGTCATGACCATTGAAGGTGGTTTTGTCACCTCCATTGATGATCAGCCAGAGGATGTGATTGAGTGGGATATTCGTGCAACTCAGGAAAACTGGCTTTCACTGGTGGCTAAGCCTCCGGGTTTAATGAAACTAGGCATTGCTTATACTTCACGAAAAATTAGATTCAAGAAAGGTGATTATGCCACCATGGTTAAAGATCCAAGTTTGGCTGGCGCCTTTGTTAAATCATTTGGTTTGATGTCAAAAATCACTTAATTAGTAAAGCACGCTGATTTTTGTAGCTAAAAAGGCTGACGAACGTCAGCCTTTTTTAATACACCTAAACATTTTATACGATAGTAGTAACACAAATGAAAGATACCCTTGAATTTTTAAAAGACACTGACTTCCCATCTATTTATCGTTCTGATTTGGAAACGCTGCAGGTTAATTTAGGTTATTTATGTAATCAGCAATGTTTGCATTGCCATGTTGATGCTAGCCCAAGACGAACCGAGCTGATGTCGGAAAAAATAATTGATACCGTTATTCAGTTTGCTAAACAGCATAAAATTAAAACCCTGGATTTAACCGGTGGTGCACCGGAAATGAATCCGCATTTCCGCAAACTTGTTCAGGCTGCACGTAATTTAGATATTCATGTTATCGATCGATGCAACTTAACTATTCTTGAAGAGCAAGGTTATGAGTGGTTGGCTTCCTTTCTGGCAGATAACAATGTTGAAGTGGTAGCTTCGTTGCCGTGTTATTTAGAAGAGAATGTGAATGCGCAGCGCGGCAAAGATGTTTTTGAAAATAGCATAAAAGGTTTAAAGCGACTTAATGCACTAGGCTATGCAAAACAGGATAATTTAGTTCTTAACCTGGTGTTTAATCCTCAGGGAGCGAGTCTGCCACCACCACAAAATGCACTGGAACAGGATTATAAAAAAGTATTGCTGGATAAGTATGGCATTGAGTTTAATCATTTGTTTACCATTACCAATATGCCGATTAAACGATTCGGCAGTACCTTATTATCAAAAGGGCAGTTTGATGATTATATGAGTCTTTTGAAATCTTCTTATGATGACGGGAATCTCGAATCGTTGATGTGTCGTACACAAATCAGTGTCGACTGGCAGGGCAATGTGCACGATTGTGATTTCAACCAGATGCTAAATTTAAAATCAGTCCTTAATAATGGCAAAGTGAATCTTGTCGATTTAATGGGATTTGATTTTAATCAGTCGCCGGTTGTCGTGATGGAACATTGCTATGGCTGTACTGCAGGGCAGGGGTCTTCTTGTGGTGGTGCTTTGTAGTTTGTGAAGCGGCGGTGACTTCATAATGAAACTCTCTATTATCATCCCTGTTTATAATGAAGCTGAAAATATAGTAGCTTCGCTCCGTCGATTGCGAGACTATCGATTTCAGGGGCATGAAGTCATTGTTGTTGATGGCGGCAGTCGAGACAATTCGTTTGACTGTGCAATGGGGCTGGTTGATAAGCTATTAATGTCAAAACCGGGCAGGGCATTGCAGATGAACATCGGTGCAGAACAGGCGCAGGGTGATGTTTTACTTTTTTTGCACGCCGATACCCGTTTGCCGAAGGATGCTGATAAGTTAATTGCTGATGTGATTGAAAACGACAGAACATGGGGGCGGTTCAATGTGCGTCTTTCAGGACAGCATTCCTTTTTTAGAATAATCGAAACCACGATGAATCTACGTTCCTGTGTAACGGGTATTGCCACCGGCGATCAGGCGATTTTTGTTAAGCGTTCGATATTTGAACAGGCAGGTGCTTATCCAGAAATAAAGTTGATGGAAGATATAGAGTTGAGCAAAAAACTGAAATCATTCGGTAAGCCTGTCTGCATAAAACAACGAGTAACAACATCTAGCCGTAAATGGGAGAAAAACGGTATTGTTAGAACAGTGTTGTTGATGTGGCGATTAAGGTTGCTGTATTTCTTTGGCACTTCACCAGAAAAACTTTCATCAAAATATTACCGATGACCT
>JAGLQT010000124.1 GCA_023136715.1 Gammaproteobacteria bacterium
CAGGCGATGATGCCGCCGAGTGTGGAGTTTTCATTATGGCAGGGTGGTTCGAAAGCGAACATTTGATTTTGTTCGGCAAGCGCGTTTTCGATTTCGGACATTTTTGTGCCGCTACGAGCAGTGATCACCAGTTCACTGGCGCGATATTCGATGATGCCATTGTGGTCAGTAATCGAAATTTCTTCACCATCTACTTTTCTACCATAAAAGGATTTGCTGTTGCCCGCTGTAATTCGTAAAGACGTTTTGTTGTTTTGAGCGTGTGCAATTTGCTCGTGTAGTTTTTTACTCGAATCGGTTTCCTGCATTAGAATTCTGTGATGATGGTATGGAGAAGTTTGTCCTGAAGTATATAGATATGCATTCGTAACATTTACACACTTAAAACAGTTAAAATATATGGTGTTTACCTTATCATATAAGCCTGTTTGTCATCGTTCAGGTGTTTTTTTTTGCTGACGGTCTCAAATGATGCATGAGATGTTCTCAATTTTCAGAATTTTTCTTTTATTGACAATGCTGTTGCCAATGCCGGTGCTGGCAGATCAGGTTATCAGCGCAATTATCTTCGAAGGCAATGATGTGACTGAGGAGTCAATCATGCGTCTTGAAATGCTGGTGGGTGAAGGTGATCCTGTTGATATTTCAAAAATCGACAAGTCGGTGCAATACATTAGGAATCTCAGGCTATTTGAATGGGTACGTTATCGACTTGATGAGGATGCTTCGACCGATGATGTGACACTTGTGATCAGTGTCAGGGAACGCTATTACCTGGTTCCACTGCCAACGTTCAGAATAAATGGCGATAATGAGCTGGAATATGGCGCCAAGCTGCGCTGGGACAATGTAGCGGGGCTTAATCATCAGCTTAAGTGGAAAGTGCTCAACAAAGGTTCAAGTAATGGTATCAGAGAGTATAGTAATGAAATCGATTACATCATGCCGCGCATTTTTCTGAGTCGCTATCAGTTAATATTAGATGCTCTGAACGCCAGGGATGTCGATGATGATCCGGACACGGGCCTGGAATTACAACGAAGTTGGGCTTATGGTTTTGACCTGATGAAATGGTTGAATAAAGCGGGTATCAGTAAAGGGCTATTCGCTGCGGGTGGTATCCATTATAAAAAACGGGAGATTACTTCACTGGAACCGTCAATTAATAATGAAGAAGTGCTTGATGCCATAGTGTATGAACTTAGGATAGGGACTGATATACGCTACGAATACGACTTCAACCGGAGCGGCAGATTCCTGGAATACAAGATAGGTTATACAGGCGATGATGAAACGCCAGGGAGTAGCTCATCGCTTGTAAAACAAGAGATTAGATATGTCAGCCTGAATTCCTATAGTCAGAATCCGCCGGTTAACTTTAACTACCAGGTGGTTATTGGCCAATCAAATGACGACTTTCTGGGGGATAAGGCATTTTCGATCGGTGGCAATACAAATCTTAGAGGTTACGACACAGGAGAATTTCGAGGCAATGCGATATTGCGTGCAAATTTTGAGTACCTGTCTATATTCGATGAGTCTCCATTATTACGTAAGGTGTTTTTCTTTGATACAGGTGATGTTCCAGAAAAATTATCGGACTTAAAATTATCAGATTTTAAGTCCGGTGCGGGTGCTGGTATACGTTGGAAAATAAGGCGGTTTGTTCGGGTTAACCTTCGTCTTGATGCGGCCTATGCATTTGAAACAGACGATATTCATTATAGTTTTGGCTTAAGTTCTACTTTTTGAGAAAACCAGGCAACGTGAATGCATCAGGTGATGTATACCCTGTTGTCTGAATTTCTTTGTCGCATTAAAACCTTTCGATATCAGGGTGAGGGAGTTTGCCGTGATGCACATGCATGGCGCCAAATTCGGCGCAGCGATGCAAGGTTGGAATCGCCTTGCCGGGGTTGAGTAAACCTGCGGGGTCGAACACTTCTTTAATGGCGTGGAATTGTGTCAGTTCGACCGAGCCAAATTGCACGCACATCTGGTTGATTTTTTCGATGCCGACGCCGTGCTCACCGGTTATGCTACCGCCGAGTTCAACGCAGGTTTCGAGAATTTTTCCGCCCAGTTCTTCGGTGCGTTCCAGCTCACCTTCGATGTTTGCATCATAAAGAATGAGTGGGTGCAGGTTGCCGTCGCCAGCATGGAAAACATTGACTACAGGAAGCTGGTATTCATCGGAAAGATTTTTGATGCGCGTCAGCACGTTAGCAATCTGGTAGCGCGGGATGGTGCCGTCCATGCAATAGTAGTCGGGTGACAGGCGGCCGACAGCGGGGAAGGCGGCTTTACGACCTGCCCAGAATTTCAGGCGTTCAGCCTCATCTTTGGCGACGCGAATTTCGATAGCGCCGGATTCTTTGAGTATTTCTTTAGCGTGTTCCAGTTCGTCGGCGACTTCGGCGGTATTGCCATCGACTTCACAGAGCAGAATGGCGGCGGCATCGCGCGGGTAACCCGCGTTAACGAAATCGTCGGCCGCGCCAATCGCAGCGTGATCCATTAATTCCAGGCCGGCGGGGATAATGCCTTTGGCGATAATGTTGCTGACGGCCTGTCCGGCAACAGCGACATCATCAAAGGCGGCCAGTATGACTTTTGTCGCCGTTGGTTTGGGTAGCAGTTTGACGGTGATTTCGGTGATGATGCCGAGCAGGCCTTCGGAGCCAGTCATCAGGGCAAGCAGGTCGTAGCCGGGTGTGTCGAGTGCGTCGCTACCGATGGTTAGATGTTCGCCATCCATAGTGATGATTTCAAGCTTCATTATATTGTGTACGGTGAGGCCGTATTTCAGGCAGTGCACGCCACCGGAATTTTCAGCTACGTTACCGCCAATAGAACAGGCGATTTGTGATGAAGGATCGGGTGCGTAATATAAATCATGTATTGCCGCGGCTTCGGAAATAGCTAGGTTACGAACGCCGGGTTGAATGCGTGCGGTTTGATTATCTGGATCAATTTCGATAATACGATTGAACTTTGTCAGGCTGAGCAGGATCCCATCTTCCAGAGGTAAGGCGCCGCCAGATAAGCCAGTGCCGGCGCCACGTGCGACCACGGGAATATTGTTTTCAGCACATAATCGTAGCGTGGCTTCGATGTGTTCGATAGTTTCGGGTATGACGACCAGCAGCGGGGTGGCGCGATAAGCGGATAAGCCATCACATTCGTAGGGCGCCAGATCTTCAGTTTCATGCAGGATGCAGTGCTCAGGTATGAAGGCATGCAGGCGCTCGACCAGATTATGGAGTGGCTGATTCATTGATAGATGGATGCTGCAGTTGTATGGAAAATAGAGGGCTATTTATAAATCTAGATATAAAGCTGATGACTGTATCATGGGTGGCTTATAGCTGTCTTCGTCCATTCTTAGGCTGCTCTTTCTATGTTAATGCGTGTTAATATTCGTGCACGAAATGATGCAAATATAACCGCAACTTTATAATTGATTAGGAGATAATAAAACTCATGCTAAGTAAGGCATTAATATTTATTTTGGCGATGGCGCCGTTTTCAACTGCATTGGCATCAGCGATTGATTTTCGTTTGGGTAACAAAATGGCTGAGGTGTTATATAAGTCGGAAGATGCAAGCTTTGGCTATGGCGGTGCGGATATTGGCCTGGGATTATTTCTGAATGAAAGAGATGACTTGCTGGCTACGGGAACAATACTGGTTTCGGGAAGTAGTGATGGTGATGTGAAGGGGCTGCATTTTGGTGTGGGCGCAAAAATCTATGCGGGCATACTGGATTTCCCTTCGCCGATTGATAACCAAAGTGGTGCTATGCTGGCTATTGGAATGCAGGTGCGTTACGTGTTGCCGGGTAAAATGCCGGTGGCGATATTGCTTGAAGGTTTTGGTGCACCGGATGTAACCAGTGCTTCAGACTTTAAAGGTGTAAGAGAAATCAGGCTTGCCCTTGAGTTAGAGATAACGCCCAGTGCAAGAGCTTATATTGGCTATCGTACACTTGAGGTTGAGTTGAATAATGGCCTGGGTAATAGCAATGGTAATGATCATGAACTGGATGACAGGGCTCATATTGGTGTGCGTTTTTCCTTTTAGTGATTGTTGCTATAGTTTGAGTTAGATTTAAAAAGACGAGCAATGCTCGTCTTTTTTATGTATTGAGATGTGTGATTGGGGGTGATATGCAGGAAATAAAAAGATTGCAGGAGATTATGCGGGCCTTGCGTGATCCTGAGTCAGGTTGTCCCTGGGATCAAAAGCAGGACTTTTCTACTATTGCGCCTTATACCATCGAAGAAGCTTATGAAATTTCGGATGCGATTGAGCGTGGTGATATGCACGATCTCAAAGACGAGTTGGGTGATTTGCTATTTCATGTGGTTTTTCATGCGCAAATGGCCAATGAGCAAAATGAGTTCTGTTTTGATGATGTGGTTAAGGCTGTTAATGACAAGCTGGTTCGGCGACATCCACATGTTTTTGCTGATAACAAAGCAGGAACCGATGAAGAGCTGCTAAAGGCCTGGGAGCAGCAAAAAGCCAGTGAGCGCAGTAATAAGGAAACGCCTGATGTAGCAATGGACAGTGTGCTGGATGGGATTGCGTCATCGTTACCAGCGCTGAAATGGTCGGAAAAAATTCAGAAGCGTGCGGCGCACACGGGTTTTGACTGGGATGAGCTGGCACCGGTGTTTGATAAGTTGAATGAGGAAATTGATGAATTGAAGCAGGAAGTGACTACGGAAGATAATCATGAGCGCATTATGGATGAAATGGGTGACGTCTTGTTTTCCTGCGTGAATTTGTCGCGCCATCTTGGCGTGAGTGCCGAGCAGGCTTTGCGTCAGGGGAATCAGAAGTTTATTGGCCGTTTTCAGAAGCTGGAGCAGTTGATAGCGGGGGAAGGTCGAGTTATTAATGAATGTTCTCTGGGTGAGCTGGAAGAATATTGGCAGAAGGCCAAGTTAGAATTAGAAAATAGAGATAATAAGTAATGCAGCTATTTTGAGCGTAATAGCTTACACATAAAAAAGGCCGCAGTAATTGCGGCCTTTTTTGTTTTAACTGAAAGCTTACTTTAGATGAATAGTGACTGTGTAGCGTCAGATGATTCT
>JAGLQT010000125.1 GCA_023136715.1 Gammaproteobacteria bacterium
AAAAACAGCGGTTATGATGTGCCTTAAATGATGAAGCACACTAAATAAAAATCATGGATCTCTTTCCCGGCTTTGGCCCACTACTGCTTACTGCAAAACTTGCAGCTATCACGACGCTGATCCTGCTGATCATCGGCACACCTGTAGCATGGTGGCTGAGCACTACCCGCCTCAGAATCAAACCTCTAATAGAAACCATCGTCGCGTTACCTATCGTACTACCGCCCACGGTGATGGGTTTTTATCTACTGATTTTATTAAGCCCACAAGGTGCTGTTGGCAACTGGTGGTTAGAAATGACCGGCGAAACCCTGACCTTTAATTTCACCGGTCTGGTCATCGCCTCGGTGCTCTATAGTTTTCCTTTCGTGGTGCAACCTTTGCAGAGTGCTTTTGAAAATGTGGGTCGCGATTTGATGGAAGCGGCTCACACACTTGGGGCTAAGCCATTAGATGCTTTTTTCAGCGTCGCTGTGCCTCTGGCAAAACGCGGCTTCCTGACCGCTACTGTATTGGGCTTTGCACACACGCTGGGTGAGTTTGGCGTGGTACTGATGGTTGGCGGCAACATACCCGGGGAAACCCGCGTTATCTCTATCGCGATTTATGACCACGTTGAAATGCTCGAATACGGCAAAGCGCATGTACTCTCTGCCATCCTGTTAGGTTTTGCTTTCCTTGCCATGTTGTTGATGTATACCATTAATCATAAGCATGCGATCAAACGATGAGTATCGCAGGCCACTGCTCAATCAAACTACAGCGCGAAGACTTTCCGGTTCAAGCGGAATTTGATATCCCCTCTCGTGGCGTGCTGGGTATTTTTGGCCATTCTGGTTCGGGTAAGACAACACTATTAAGATGCCTCGCCGGTCTAGAAAAACATGCTCAGGGCCAGATTGAATTTAACGGACAAACCTGGCTCAGTAATTCACAGAACTTATCCAGTCAGGCAAGAAACATCGGTTACATTTTTCAGGAAGGCCGGTTATTCCCGCACTTAAATGTACGAGAAAATATTGAGTACGGCACAAAACGTAACACAGCAAACAACTCAACATCACTGGATCGAAAAAAGCTGCTCGAACTGCTCAACATTGGCCACCTGCTCGACAGAAAACCTCAGCAACTTTCCGGTGGTGAAAAACAACGCGTTGCACTCGGCCGTGCCCTGCTAAAAAATCCGCAGATCATGTTACTCGATGAACCGATGGCTTCTCTCGATAAAAAACATAAGCAGGAAATTTTGCCTTTCCTCAGTAGCCTGCATAGAGAACTCAGCATTCCGATGCTGTATGTCAGCCACAGCATGGAAGAAGTTTCACTTCTGTGCGACCACATCATTGTCATGCAGCAAGGTTGTGTTCAGTTCGATGGCCGCCTGCACGATGCTCTAGTGTCACCCGAATCACCGTTATCAAAAGCCGATGACGCCGCCGCTGTTTTAGATGGCCTTGTCGCCAAACAGGAAAAAGAATTTCAGCTCTCAACAATACAGACCGCCAATGGCAACAACATCATAGTTCCGGGTAAATCGGAGATCGGCCAACAGGTTCGTGTCCGCATTCAGGCCAGCAACATCAGCCTGTGCAAAACCGCCATTTCTGACAGCAGTATTCTCAACATTATTCAAGGCACCATCTCTGCTATTGTCGATGAAAGTGGCTCACACGTTCTGCTACAAATTAATAGCAAGAACGACCTGCTGTTAGCGCGAATCACAAAAAAATCGTTTCAACAATTAGAACTTGGTATCGGCCAGACTATCTACATGCAGATAAAAGCCGTTTCAATCCACGGCTCATAATACGCCACGATTGAATGCCTGGAAGGATCTCTGTTAAAAAATAGGCCCCAGTGGTTTACCTGTGTTTTCTACAACCATAATGATGTCGGTTTCATTGATATCACCGGTAATATCAATATTTACACCACGCACACCGGGCATAGTTTTTAATATAAAGGCCGCCATTAACATCAACAGTTTTTCATTTTCAGTTTCAATGGCACCCAAAATTTTGTCGGCCGCAATCTGGCAGCGCTGTTCCGCATTTGGCATATCGACCCAATCGCGACTCATTTGCCAGCCGTTGTCCATATCGGCATTCATTTGATCAAAAAAATCTGAGGCTTCGGTTAAAAGTTCATCGGGCACTTCAAAAGCGTTGGTTCGGCCATCGACAATGATATTGAGTTTCATCAAACTATTTCCTGTGTAATACCTGCTAATATTTACGGCAAATTATACTTCAACTGGAATAAACAAATGCTGCTGACTTTACCGGGTGTTTTAAACAAAGAAGAACTGGCTGTAGTGCA
The DNA here is from genome assembly GCA_023136715.1 of Gammaproteobacteria bacterium. Taxonomy (GTDB): domain Bacteria; phylum Pseudomonadota; class Gammaproteobacteria; order SZUA-229; family SZUA-229; genus LH-M37. The sequence continues at coordinate 2,320 of JAGLQT010000125.1, forward strand.
CGA
>JAGLQT010000126.1 GCA_023136715.1 Gammaproteobacteria bacterium
GAAGTTTCAGGCCCTATGTTGAAAGACGTGGGTTGTGAGTACGTGATTATTGGTCACTCTGAGCGTCGTGCTATGTACGGTGAAACTGATGAAGTGACTGCGGTTAAATATGGTGCGGTTCTGAAAAATGGCCTCAAGCCTATTTTCTGTATCGGTGAAACTTTAGAAGAACGTGAAAGTGGTGTTACTGAAGAAGTGGTTGGTCGTCAGATCGATGCGATTTTGAATTCAGATGGCGTGGCTTCTCTGGCTAATGCGGTACTGGCTTATGAGCCTGTCTGGGCGATTGGTACGGGTAAAACAGCAAGTCCCGAGCAAGCTCAGGAAGTGCATGCCTTTATTCGCAACAAGATTGCCGAGCAAGATAAGGTAATTGCCGAAGGTTTGAGAATTTTATACGGTGGCAGCATGAACCCCGGTAATGCTGCAGAACTGCGATCACAGCCTGATATTGATGGTGGCTTGATCGGTGGTGCTTCACTCAAGGCTGAAGACTTTTTAGCGATTTGTACCGCAGGGTAAGGAAAATATAGTGGATACTATTTTATTAGTTTTACAGGTGTTTTTGGCTATAGCCATTATTGCACTGATTCTTTTGCAGAAGGGTAAAGGCGCGAGTGAAGGTGCAACTTTTGGTGGTGGCGGTGGCGGTGGTGCTGGTTCAGTGTTCGGTGCCAGTGGCTCATCCAATTTTTTGAGTAAGACCACCGCTATTCTTGCGACCTGTTTCTTTCTTAATAGCCTGGCCCTGGCTTATCTGGCAGGCAATCGTGATGTTGCAAGTAGTGTTTTAGATACCATCGAGGTGAAATCAGAGACGGGTCTTTCAACAGAGCCGTTAGATGGCGCTGTTCCTCTACCTGTGGATACTTCAATTGAAAGTGATGTGCCAGCAGCCGTAGATGCGCCTGTTGAAAGCGATGTGCCGCCTGCCGCGGAGTAATCGAGCTATATAAATACAGCCGATGTGGTGAAATTGGTAGACACGCACGCTTGAGGGGCGTGTAGCGCAAGCTGTGCCGGTTCGACTCCGGCCATCGGCACCAAATTTGGTGATGGATAAGGTGTTCTGGTAGAGTGCCTTGCAGGGATTGCAGATAACTATAAAAAATAACGAGACTTGCTGAATAGCAGTGAATTCGTGAGGTTGAAATGTTAGAGAATTATTTACCAGTACTGGTTTTTCTCGCCATAGGTTTGATGGTTGGTATATTGCCAATTTTCCTGGGTGGTTATTTGTTAGCGCCTCATAAGCCTAATGAAGCCAAGAACTCACCTTTTGAATGTGGCTTCGAGGCCTTCGAAGACTCGCGCATGAAATTCGACGTGCGTTACTACCTGGTCGCTATTCTTTTTATTATTTTTGATTTAGAAATCGCTTTTCTTTTCCCCTGGGCCATCGTGCTGGACGAAATAGGTATGTTTGGTCTTGTCGCTATGGGAATATTCCTGGGTATTCTTGTCATTGGCTTTATTTATGAATGGAAGAAAGGGGCGCTGGAATGGGAATAGAAGGTAAGCTGGAGAAGGGTTTCGTAACCACTTCGGCAGATTCTCTGATTAACTGGGCGCGTACTGGTTCTTTGTGGCCAGTGACCTTTGGTCTGGCCTGTTGTGCTGTTGAAATGATGCAGGCAGGTGCTTCGCGTTATGACCTTGACCGCTTCGGTATAATTTTCCGTCCTAGTCCTCGCCAATCCGATGTCCTGATTGTGGCTGGCACGCTGTGTAACAAAATGGCACCGGCTTTACGCAAGGTTTATGACCAGATGGCTGAGCCCCGTTGGGTGATTTCCATGGGATCATGCGCCAACGGTGGTGGTTATTACCATTATTCCTATTCTGTGGTGCGCGGTTGTGACCGAATTGTTCCTGTTGATATATATGTTCCTGGGTGTCCGCCAACGGCAGAAGCACTACTCTACGGCATCATACAGCTGCAGAACAAGATTCGCCGCACCAATACCATTGCTCGTCAGTCATAGGAATCTTGATGTCGACACGTATCCAACAATTATCTGATCGCCTGCAACAAACTTTTGCTTCAAAGCTGACCTCAAA
>JAGLQT010000127.1 GCA_023136715.1 Gammaproteobacteria bacterium
AAGATTTAATGGATGCTTACGAAGCTGTTTCTGGTGCGCGTCTACACGCAACCTATTTCCGCCCCGGTGGTGTTGCGCGAGACTTGCCCGATACCATGCCGCAGTACGAAGCATCGAAGTGGCACAATAAACGTGAAGTTAGCAAGCTTAATGAAAACCGTCAGGGTTCATTACTTGATTTTCTAGAAGACTTCACCGAACGTTTCCCTAAATACGTTGATGAATATGAAACCCTGCTGACTGATAACCGGATCTGGAAACAGCGTACTGTTGATATTGGTATTGTCACACCTGAGCGTGCGTTAGCACTTGGTTTCACCGGCCCAATGATTCGCGGCTCCGGTATTGAATGGGATTTACGCAAGAAGCAGCCTTACGAAGTTTATGATCGTATGGATTTTGATATTCCTGTTGGCACCAATGGCGATTGTTATGATCGTTACCTGGTGCGTATCGAGGAATTCCGTCAGTCCAATCGCATTATCAAGCAATGCATAAAGTGGTTGCGCGAAAATGACGGTCCAGTGATGCTGCAAGATCACAAGGTGACACCGCCGAGTCGTGAAGGTATGAAATCAGATATGGAATCGCTGATTCATCACTTTAAATTATTTACCGAAGGTTTTTGTTTGCCAGAAGGCGAAGTTTATGTGGGAACTGAACACCCTAAAGGTGAGTTTGGTATCTATTTGATTTCTGATGGTGCCAACAAACCCTATCGCATGAAGATTCGTCCACCAAGTTTTGTGCATATTTCGGCGATGGATGAAATGACTAAAGGTCATATGCTGGCCGACGTGGTTGCCATTATTGGTACTCAGGACATTGTATTTGGTGACGTGGATCGTTAATAGACTATGAGTACAACAGAAACACAATTATCGAAACACGCCTGCGAAGAAATTGATGCGCAGATCGCCAAGTTTCCTGCTGGTAAGCAAAAATCGGCACTGCTGGCTGCTTTGAACATTGTTCAACATGAGAATCAGGGTTTTCTGACGGAAGACTTGATGGCTGCGGTCGCTGAATATCTTGATCTGGCAAAGATTGAAGTTTATGAGGTGGCCAGTTTTTATTCGATGTATGAATTAAAACCCGTGGCGCGACACAATGTTGCGATATGTACCAACATCTGTTGTATGTTGATGGGTTCAGGCACCATCGTTGATCGTGTTGAGAAAAAACTGGGTATCAAACTGGGTGAAAGCACAGATGATGGCCGTATTTATCTCAAGGTTGAAGAAGAATGTCTGGCAGCCTGTGCCGGTGGTCCGATGATGCAGGTTGATCACGTTTATCATGAAAAGCTCACACCTGAAAAAGTGGATGAGATTCTGGACGGGCTGGAATAATGAAAGACCTTACAAAAGTACAAGTTTGTTACGCTACGCTTCAGTTTGAAGATCAGCCATGGTCTTATGAAAACTATTTAAAAGTAGGCGGTTACGAAGCCTGGCGTAAAATTCTCAACGAAAAGATTTCACCTGAAGATGTCATTGAAGAAGTTAAAGCTTCTGGTCTTCGTGGTCGCGGTGGTGCGGGTTTTCCAACTGGTTTGAAATGGAGTTTTATGCCGCGTACTGCACCTGTACAAAAATACCTGGTTTGTAACTCCGATGAGAGTGAGCCGGGCACCTGTAAAGACAGAGATATTTTACGTTTTAATCCACATGCTTTAGTCGAAGGTATGGCAATCGCCTGTTATGCCATGGGTGCTGATGCGGGTTATAACTATATGCGCGGCGAATTTATGGATGAGCCAGCGCAGCATTTCCAGATGGCATTGGATGAAGCTTATAAAAATGGTTTGCTCGGCGAAAATATTTTAGATACTGATGTTACCGTTAACCTTTATGCTTCATTAGGTGCTGGTGCTTATATTTGTGGTGAAGAAACTGCTTTATTGAACTCACTGGAAGGTGAGCGCGGTTTACCACGTTTCAAACCACCATTCCCCGCGAACTTTGGTTTGTACGGAAAACCTACAACCATTAACAACACTGAAACCTTATCTTCAGTGCCATCGATTATTCGTAATGGCGGCAAGTGGTTTGCCGATCTGGGTATTCCTAATAATGGCGGCGTTAAACTGTTTTCAGTTTCTGGTCACGTGGGTAACCCTGGCAATTTTGAAATCCCAATGGGTTCTTCGTTCAAAGATTTGCTGGCCCTGGCCGGTGGTGTGCGTGATGGTAAAAAATTAAAAGCAGTGATTCCCGGTGGCTCATCCGTACCGGTTGTTCCCGGTGATATTATGATGGGCGCAAACATGGATTATGATTCCGTAGTTGAAGCGGGTTCTATGCTGGGTTCCGGTGCGGTTATCGTGATGGATGAAACTACCGATATGGTTAAAGCGCTGCAGCGCATTTCACGTTTTTACTTTTCAGAATCCTGTGGCCAATGTACTCCCTGCCGTGAAGGTACTGGTTGGTTGTATCGTATGCTGACACGTATTGTTGAAGGCAAGGGTACGCTTGAAGATATTGCCAAGCTGGATGATGTTGCCAGCAAGATCGAAGGTCGAACTATTTGTGCTTTGGGTGATGCGGCGGCGATGCCAGTGCGTAGTTTCCTGAAACACTTCCGAGAAGAATTTGAATACTATGTCGAACATAAGAAAAGCATGGTGAAGGCAGCGTAATGACAGAAGAACTGGTTACAATCACAGTCGATGGTCAGGAGCTGAAAGCGCCTAAGGGTGCCATGCTGATCAATGTTACTGACAAAGAAAATATTCGTGTGCCACGTTTTTGTTACCACGAAAAATTATCTGTGGCTGCAAACTGTCGCATGTGTCTGGTTGAAGTTGAAAAAGCACCAAAACCTTTACCTGCTTGTGCTACGCCTGTCATGGAAGGCATGGTCGTGCACACGCGTTCAGCTGCCGCCAAAGCTGCGCAGAAATCTGTCATGGAATTCCTGCTGATTAATCACCCGTTAGATTGTCCGATTTGTGATCAGGGTGGTGAGTGTGAATTACA
>JAGLQT010000128.1 GCA_023136715.1 Gammaproteobacteria bacterium
TGGGGATTTTTTTCAAGGGTAACAGGATGGTGGCCAATGCCAATGAATTACTGGCTGGGCTGCATCTTGCGCGCAGTGAAGCCATTAAAAGAAATACAAGAGTTAGTATCTGCAAGAGCACCAATGCAGACGATGCTTCTCCCACATGTGCAACAGGTGCTGAAGGCTGGGACGAGGGCTGGTTTGTTTTTGTAGAAGGCCAGGACGCAGGTAATGCCACTGGTGAATATACTTCCAGCGATGGCGCTGTTTTGAAAATAAATACAGGCGCTGAGGGTGATGAAGTCACAATTACTACCAGTGTTGCAGGTATTGATCTATATGTTTCGTTTACTTCTCGAGGTGCGCCCAAGCTGAGCGGTGGTAGTAGTCAATCTGGTGTGTTTCGGGTTTGCGATGATCGCGGTTTAACCAATGCTGCTGGCTCGGTTGTTGCACGAGGTGTGGCATTAAATGCGTCGGGTCGTGTACGTGTGACAAAAGATGCAACTAAAATTGGTGCGTGCCCATGAAAAAGCAATGTACAAATACAATGTTTAAGCAGCACGGTTTTAGTTTAATTGAGGCCATAGTGGCATTTCTTATTCTTTCCATTGGCATGTTAGGTATCGCATCGTTGCAATTAATTTCGCTTAAGTCGGGCCGTGTAGCAGAATTGCGTACAGTGGCCGTGATAAAAGCCGAAGAGGTGTTGGAGCGAATTCGTACTAACCAGCTGCAGGTACTCGCCTATGCTTCTGATGTGGGTAATCTTGGTACTGATAATGGTTGTAATGATTACACTGGTTCAATCAATGTATGTACTTCTACAGAGATGGCAGCAGATGATATTTATAACTGGAAATTAGATTTGACGAACAGTCTACCCGGTGGTACTACCGCAGCGATTGTTGTTGTGGCGCCAACGTCTAAAAATCCCACTGCAACAGTGACAGTGACGATAAACTGGCAAGAAAGAAACGCAGAAACGCAAACCATGGATGATATGAGCTACAGCGTTTCTTCACATATATGTAATAACACGTCGTGTTGAACCTGAGGCACAACAGAATGAATACTAGCTACTCAAATCCAGGGCGTTCATCAGGCTTTTCACTCATTGAGCTGTTGTTAGCCATGTTGATTGGTTTGATTATCATGGGCGGAGTGATGCAGATGTTTATTACCACACGCGATACCCAGCGTAGTAGTGAGGATCAATTGACAATGCTGGGTGATGCGCGTTTTGCAATGGAGACAATAGCTTATGATTTACGTCATGCAAACATGTGGGGCCGGCACAATTATGGGTCAATAATCGAATGTCAGAAAGAACCAGCAAACGCATTGCCATGCCCCGCGGGTCATACTATGCCCGCTGCAACAGCAGATTGTGCCGTGCAAGAATATATAAATATAGAGCGCCCCTTGTTTGCAGCGGATGACAGCAATCCTTATTCCGATACTTGTGCGTCGCAATCTTATAAGACAGGTACTGATCTGCTGACCGTGCGGTATGCAGATACTAATCGAATAGGCACAATTGTTTTAGCTAAGGACGTGGCGTATTTGCGTACAAGCCTTAACGGAGCCGCGCTTTTTGTCGCGGATGGGTCGGGTGTCCTGCCAGACTTTCCATTGGTTCCAGGCTGGAAGGATAATAATAAGTCCTCTAACCACCTTCTTGTTTCGCGCGCTTATTATGTGAGTGATTATACCGATGCGCCTGGTGATGGCTTGCCGTCATTGCGCAGAAGTGATCTGTTAGCAGGGCCAGAAATGATTTCAGAGGTGCTATTGACAGGTGTTGAAGATTTTCAGCTTGAATTTGGCGTTGATACTGGGAGGGACGGCCAGGTGGATTCTTATGTTAGAGCGAGCAGTGTTTCCGAATGGGGGTTTGAGCTTGGTGCAGTGCGAATCTGGCTGTTGATGCGTTCGCAGCGCCCAGATAAAGATGGTATTGGTTCTGCGCAGACGTTTACTATCGCTGGCAACGTAGTGAACACACCGAACGATGGCTACCGACGTTACCTGGTTTCTGGTGTGGTGAAATTGCGTAATACATATCAGAAGGGTGCAGTGAGGTCTGGTGGCTAATGATGATGAATAAAACTAATCAATCTTTGCGCGTAAAAAAACTATCAGCACCAGGCAGGCAGGCGGGTGTGGTATTAGTGATGGCCCTGGTGATGCTAATGGTGTTGACGCTGATAGGTGTTTCATCGATGAGTAGCTCGACCCTGGAAATGAAAGTGGCCACTAACATGCAGCAGCATAATACGGCTTTTCAGGCGGCACAATCAAGACTGGCATTTGCTGGGTCGGAAGACAATTCAAATCCGGTTAATTATCTTATTCATATACCCGACTTACAGGATTCATCTACGTGGCCGGTGCAAACCTGTAATTCTTTAGATGGTTGCCTGGATGGGGCGGACTGGAAGGCAGCAGCAGATATTAATTACGTCGGATGTGGCGTAGGCGTGGGCAACAGTCTCGAGTCGGGTAAAGGTTTTTCCTACCGTACATTTGAGATTAAGGCGACCGGTGAAACATTAACAGGTTCATCAAGATCTGTTCAGGTTAGTGCAGTTTTGTATCCTGTAAAATCTTGTGGAGATGAAATGATATGAAGATATTTATTGGTTTTACCTGTGCCTTAATGGTTTTTTTTACTCAGTATGCCATCGCTGAAGAACATCCTTTTGTGCCGCATGCAGCCAGCGCGCTGAGCATTAAACTCAGTAACGATAGAACGGGCATTATTAAAAATGTCGTGTGCACCGGTTGTAAATTTACCAACGTTAATATTACGCCGAAAACTAAAGCATATAGAAATGGCGTTGAAGTTGATTTGCTGGAGGCAAAAAGGCAGGCGGGTAAGCCTGCATTGGTGTCATTTAATCCTGAAACCAGAGAAGTGCAAGCTATTCGATGGAATGATTTAGTCGATTAGATTGATAAGAGGTTCGTCATGATAAATATGTATAAGCAGTTACAGAAAATTTCGACAGGATTTATATTGGGTGGCTGTATAGCGACACCAGTATTCGCTGATGATATCGAGATTTATACCGATGCAAATCTGGTAGGTCCACTTGCGCAGCCCAATGTTATGTTCATTATGGATTCTTCATTCACCATGGCCGCAACCCTGCCAGCTGAGGATGCTTATGACCATACGCATCCTTATGATACAGCGGGTGGCTATGATCCAACAAAAATTTATTACACTGATGATGGCTCTATTCCAGCGTCAAACGGGGATTATTTTGACTGGGCAGCTAATTACTGTAACCACTCTAAAGAAGAATATGTAGCGGGTGTGCCACTGGGGGAGTTCACCGGATCTCTGTATACCGTAGGTATGTATTCGGGGCAGGTCGCCCAGTATTATGAAGCAAACAACGTTAATCAGCGGGTATGGCGTTCTTTATCAACTAATAATGCAGTTCAACGAGCCTACCCTATAGAATGTGTCCAGGATCATGGTATACATGGTAACAATGGTGGAGCGAATGTCTATATAGAGAATGTCGAGGCGACGGGCTGGTCATCTACAGATAGCGGTGTAGCCGGTGTTATCTGGGCCAACAACGACAATAACTATACCCTGTTTGCAGGCAATTACTTAAATTATCTGGTTGATCCTGCTGTTATTGGGAATACATCCCTGGTTCCTCTGTTTGATCAATTGAAAAATGCCATTGGTACAATCGTGACCAGTGCCAGTAATATTAATATAGGTCTGATGCAGTATGATCGAGATATTAAAATAGTAGATGGTGTTTTTGTTGCTGGTGAAGGTGGTCCTGTTCGGTATCCAGTCGAAGATGTCAACGCTAGTCGGCAGAATTTTTATTCTGAGTTAACAACTATGAATACGGGTTTTGGTTCACCTGTCTCTGAAACTTATTTTGAAGCGCTGAAATATTTTGGTGGTAAAGAAATTGTTTATGGTACAGGCGCTAACCCGCCTACAGTAGGCTCTGCTATGATGCCCGGTAATATTGAATATTCGACACCGATTACCGATTACTGTCAGAAAAATTACATCATTGTAGTGACCAATGGTATGTCGCGATATGACTATCTGGATGAGGATAAGCGTTTGACTCTGGATGGTTTTGATGCAGGCTCGTGTAATACCGGGGCTTATGGGGGCTGGAATTCTAATCTGGATGCCTTTGATTCAGATAATTCAACTATCGATAACTGTCTGGATGAAATGGCGGGCTGGGCCTTACTCAATGATGTCGCAACTCGCGGTGATACTCCGGCGCATGAAGGTGATCAAAATATAACAACCTATACGGTAGGTTTTGCTTTCCCTGATATTGCTTCGCAAGATCTTTTAGATGGTAAGCAGTTATTGCAGGATGCCGCAGAAAAAGGTGGCGGTCGCTTTGTGGCGGCAGATGATGAAGCCGACCTGGTCCGTGTTTTGAATGAGCTGCTTTCCGAAATACTTAAGGTCAATTCAACTTTCTCATCGCCAGCGGTATCGGTGAATGCGTTTAACCGTGCTACCAATCTGGAAGATCTTTACTTTACTTTGTTTAAACCGACTGACGGTGAACACTGGGAAGGTAATCTAAAAAAATTCAAGTTGGAGTTTGATGCAGACGATCTTCCCTTTGTTGCTGATTTAAATCATAACCCCGCCATTGATGTTGCTACAGGTTTCTTTAAAGATTCTTCGGTGAGTTACTGGACCGATGCGGCAGATTCGCCGGATGGCGCGGAAACGGCTAAAGGTGGTGCTGCCGGTAAACTTGCATTGCTTCGTAATGCTTATACCTTTACCGGAAATTATTCAGGCACTTCAGGTGTGCTGACGCCGAGTGATACTAATTTAACGTCTGCTGGTAATGAGTTGGTGCTATCAAATGCTGCGGTGACGGATGTTATGCTGGGTATAGTTGGTTATATACCCTTTATTGGTACCGTGCCCTATCGTGAATCCTTGCTTGACTGGGCTACAGGAATTGATGTTTTCGATGACAATAGCGATAGTTCGATTACAGATGCTCGCCGGGTGATGGGTGATCCTCTCCATGCAGAACCCGCTCTGGTGCAATATGGTTTAACCGCAAGTGATGAGCCTGACCTTGTTGCCTATGTTGCAACCAATGACGGTTACTTGCATGCATTTGATTCAATAACAGGCGAAGAGCACTTTGCTTTTGTTCCTCAGGAAATGCTGCCAAAGCTGCAGAATATTTTTGAGGATACTGGTGTCCATGGAAAGGCTTATGGTTTAGATGGCAATGTTGTTCCATGGATTAATGATGAAAATCATGATGGAGAGATTGGAACTGGAGAGCATGTTTATTTGTACTTTGGTATGCGTCGAGGTGGACGCTATATCTATTCCATGGATGTAACAGACAGGAATTTACCTAAATTACGTTGGGTGATAGAGGGTGGCACGGGTGTCTATGCGGAGCTGGGTCAAACATGGTCATCACCCAATGTTGAAAAAATTAAAATAGACGGTCAGGAAAAAACGGTATTAATTTTTGGGGCTGGTTATGATACTAATCAGGACGTTCTGATAGAACGTGGTGCTGATAGTGTTGGTCGTGGTATTTTTATTGTCGATGCGGATTCGGGTGAACTGTTGTGGAGCGCAGGGCCTAGTGATGCTGCATATCCAGTAGATTTGCCGTTACCTGAAATGAAGTACAGTATTCCTGCGCGCATAAAGCCGATAGATATTGATAGTGATGGTTTTACAGATCGCCTGTATGCAGGTGATATGGGTGGCCAGCTCTGGCGTATTGATATTGATAATGATGCGACAGGAAGCATTTCGGTGACTGGGGGTCGTATTGCCGATTTAGCCGTAGATGCGAGCGTTAATGATAATCGTCGCTTCTATAGCCCGCCAGATGTGGCCTTGATTATTGAGGAAGGACAAAGCCCTTATCTTTCTGTTATTGCAAATTCGGGCTACAGGGCTCATCCATTGCAAACAGATACGCATGATCGTATCTATATGATTCGTGATAATGATGTTTATCAGGTCCCAACGAACTATACAACGGTAACAGAAGCAGATTTGTATGACACGACCGATAATGATATTGGGGAGGGGGACCAGGTTACTATTGATGCTGCAAAAATTACTTTGAGTTCAGCTAAAGGCTGGTATATTACGCTCAATGAAATTGATGGTTCATTTGTGGGCGAAAAAGCTTTATCCGAGCCTTTGATTTTGAATAATGTGGCTATTTTTACCACCTTTATCCCGGCCGCGGCAGGATTGAGCGAAGATTTATGTAAAGCTAATGATGGTACAGGTGCTATTTATTTTGTTAATGTAGTAGATGGCACGCCAACATATGACAGCACTGGTGATGATGTCAAGTCGAGGGAAGATCGTAGAATATTACTGGCTCGAGGCGGTATTCCACCAACACCTCGCGTTATTATTACCGAGGATGGAATCCCTACTTTGTGCGTAGGTACAGAATGTAGTAAGTCTGGTGAAGTCGGTACTGTGCAAAAAATGTATTGGTATGAAGTTGAAGGGGGTTAGCATAATGAAAAAACATAACGGATTTACATTGTTGGAGCTGATGATTGTTGTTGTGATTATTGGTATTCTCAGTGCAATTGCATATCCAAGTTACTCCGAGTATATAAAACAAGCTCGGCTTGAAGATGCGCAGACGGGCTTGCTTGTACTTGCGTCCAGGCAAGAGAGATTTTATAGAGACACCTATACAACCTCATTTACAGATTTAAACTATAGCTCTACTTCTGAAGATGGTTATTTTGAATTTAAAATAACCTCAGACGATTTGTTGAGTGGTTATCTCTTAACGGCAACGTCTGAGTCTGCAGAAATTGATGAGGGCTGCTGGACTATGACGCTTAGTTCAACCGGCGCTAAGACGCCAAAAGACTGCTGGTAATTAATTGAGTATAGGTTTATCTCAATTCTCGGGGTAGCTGGAAACGAATAGTTTCAGCTGCCCCGTTGTCGTTATGAATGGTTGCCTGAAACTCTTCTTTTAATTTTTTCATCACTTCTTCAACCAGGATTTCTGGCGCTGATGCACCCGCTGTCACGCCTACCGCGTTAGCTGAATCAAACCAGCCTTGCTCAATATCATTGGCATCATCAATCAAGTAAGCGGGTACGCCCTGTTTTTCAGCGAGTTCTCTCAGGCGGTTTGAGTTTGAGCTGTTGGTTGAGCCTATCACTAAAAAAACATCAACTTGATTTGAAAGCTGCCTGACCGCATCTTGGCGATTTTGTGTGGCATAGCATATATCATCCTTACGCCGTGGACCTTCAATGTGTGGAAAACGTTGGCTCAGGGATTTAATGATTTCGCGAGTATCATCAACCGACAAAGTGGTCTGTGATACATAGGCCAGTTTGTCAGTGCTATCGATATTTAGCCTGGCTACATCTTCGATAGTTTCAATTAGATAAATTTGGCTGTCTGGGGTCGAAGTATATTGACCTAGAGTACCTTCAACTTCTGGGTGCCCCGCATGCCCGATGAGAATAACATTGTTTTTTGCTTTTGCATGACGGGCGACCTCAAGATGAACTTTTGTTACAAGAGGACAGGTTGCATCAAAGATGCGAAGATCTCTGCTGTTCGCTTCAGCACGAACTGCTTGTGATACACCGTGTGCGCTAAATATGACAGTTGAATTGTCGGGGACTTCCACTAAGTCCTCAACAAAAACAGCGCCTTTCTGACGAAGGTTGTTAACGACATAACGATTGTGTACCACTTCGTGGCGAACATAAACCGGTGCGTCAAAAATATCCAGGGCACGTTCAACAATATCGATGGCACGATCGACGCCGGCGCAGAAACCACGGGGATTAGCGAGATAAATATCCATGATGATTATTTACTCAGAGGGTAAAAATGCATGTGCATTATTAACGTCAAGAATCTCCACTGTAAAGATTAATGAAAGTCCTGCCAGTGGATGGTTGAAATCAACTGCAACTGAATCACCTTTAATGGCACGAATGGTACCGTGTAAGTCTTCGTTATCGGG
>JAGLQT010000129.1 GCA_023136715.1 Gammaproteobacteria bacterium
TCGTGAATGTTTTCTTCGTCACGAAAGCCAAAACATTGCTCGGGCGTTAGAGTGAGTGTTTGCTTGTCACCAGTTTTTAGCCCGATCAGGGCAAGCATCATTCCATCGGGTAGTGAGGCATCATGCATGTTAATTTCTAGAGGTTCATCCTCAAAGCTGCTTTCTATAACTTTGCCATCGGTTAATGCAAGACTATAGTGCAGTAAAACGAGGCTGGTCTGATTAATTAGATCAGCCATTATTTTTTTCCTCAAAATGTTCTTTGATCATATCAATCAGTAGTAGAGCTGCACCGAGGCTTATGGCAGCATCAGCGATATTAAAGGCAGGCCAGAGACACAGTGATCCGGTTGATAATTTCCAGAGTGAAAAGCCTGGCAGGCAAGCGTCAGCATGATAATAGTATTGAATAAAGTCGATAACATGACCGTATAAAGCGCGGTCGATTAAGTTACCAATGGCGCCACCAAGAATTAAAGCTAATCCTGCCGAGAGTAATTTTTTTTCATTACTGGTTTGTTTCAGCCAGAAATAAAGGAACAGGCTGATAGCTGAGGAAAGGCCTATAAAAAACCAGCGTTGCCAGCCGCCGGCATCACTAAGGAAGCTGAAGGCGGCTCCTTCGTTGTACATCAGGTTCCAGTTGAGGTTGGGCATGGCTGCTACCGCCTGATGAGCCACCAACGATTGTTCGGCGAACTGTTTTGTTGCCTGATCAACCACAGCAATAGCAACTGTTAACCACATCCAGTTCATTAAAGGCTCCTAGGCAAAGCGACGAGTTTCACCATCACCAGACACATTTTCGACGCAGCGGCCACAAAGTTCAGGATGCTCAGCATGTTGACCCACATCTTCACGATGATGCCAGCAGCGAACACATTTGGTGTGCTCAGAAGCCTGTGCTGAAATTTTAATATTTTCACCACTGCTTAATGTGGCTTCAACACAGTCTTCAGAGGTAGAACTTAAGTTTTCAACTTTGGCCTCAGAGGTGATCAGGACAAATCGCAATTCATCTTCGAGCTGGTTCAATTTGTTATACAGTTCATTGTCACAGTAAATAACAACATCGGCCTCTAGTGAGGAACCGATTTTATTTTCACTGCGCAGGCCTTCGAGTTGCTTGCTGACGGCTGATCGAGTATCAAGAACGTTCTGCCAAAAACCCATATCCATACTGTCATCAGAATTGAGTGAAAATAAATCCTGATACCAGTTTTCAAGAAAGATGGATTTTGAATGATCGCCTGGAATCTGTTTCCAGATTTCTTCAGCAGTAAAGCTCAGGATGGGTGCCATCCAGCGACACATGGCTTCAATAATATGATGCAGTGCGGTTTGTGCTGAGCGTCGAGGAGTGCTATTTGCTTGAGTGGTATATTGTCTGTCTTTGATTACATCAAGATAAAAACCACCCAGATCAACAGCGCAGAAATTGTGCAGTTTCTGATAAATTAAATGGAAATTATAGCTATCGTACGCGGCAATAATTTCTTCCTGCAAAGCTTGGGTTTTTGCAACCGCCCAACGATCCAGTGGCAGCATTTCTTCGGCTTTAAGTTTATCCTGTGCAGGGTCGAAGCCAGTAAGATTGGACAGCAGGAAGCGTGCAGTATTGCGGATACGACGGTAAGTGTCGGCTGAGCGATTCAGTATCTCATCCGACACTGTCATCTCTGCGCTGTAGTCGCTGCTAGCGACCCATAGTCTTAAAATGTCCGCACCCAGGGAATTAACAATTTTTTGCGGCGATACCACGTTGCCGAGAGACTTGGACATTTTTTTGCCTTTGGCATCCACTGTGAAACCGTGTGTTAAAACACTTTTATACGGTGCAACACTATTGATCGCGGTTGATGTTAATAACGAAGACT
>JAGLQT010000013.1 GCA_023136715.1 Gammaproteobacteria bacterium
TCGGAAATGGGGTGATCCTCACGAAACGATATATGGTAATTGGATCGAGCAATCCACATGGCTTTTTCAATGGCATCTGCTTTATCTCTTTCTCGAATTTTTTTGCCCGTATAAGGTGCAGAAATTTTCTCCTGTAACTCACTGAATGTGAATTCATCAGAGAAACCACTAAGCAACCAGTTTGCTACATTATCATTTGCACCTATATCCTGAAGTTTTAACCGAAATAAGGCTCGGTCATAACTTGAATCTGTGTGGATCATTGGAGTTCGAACGTGGCTACTAAGAGGGTCGAAATAAATATCATTATTTTCATCAATATATCCACCACGAAATTCAATGGATGAAATATGACCTTCACCGACACCACGAAAACTCATAATGAAACGACATGAACCTTCGGGATCGGTTTCCAGGTTTGACACCTGAACTACTGAAGGGTTGAACAAGGCAGCCGCTTCAACAGAATACTCAGCAGTAAAATAAGAACCAATTAGATGTTTTTGTTGCTCGGATAATTCTATGTTCTCAGGCACATGACTTGCTACTATGTCGAAGTTTTTTTCCAATATCTCTTTGAAGTAGCGATGACGATGAGAGAAATCGTGTAGCACCGTCTCAAGCAATCTACATGATTCATCTTCATTCAGAGCTAGTACTCTGTTGATGATGTTTCTGGTGCGCTCTTCAGTATGCGGGATGTACGGTCGAGTAATTACACGACTGATCTCGGCATTGATCACGATAGGTTTGCGTCGTGCCTGTGGAACTGGAGGAATGGAACTGGTTTCTGTCATAAGCATGCTCAAATGTGCGATGGGCTATATGGTTAATATTACTACAATATCTGAATGAACTTTAAAATAAACCATCCTGTCTATGAAGGGATTTTAGCCTTTTTAAGGATGGAAATTAACAGCATTGCAGGCTTACCACATTGAATCTTCCTGAAAAGCGCTTTGCATCAAGTTCGTGATTTTCTTACTTTGTACGATTCATGTTACTGTGGTATAAAGTTTGTTTACTGATCAGTAAAAACAACGCACGGAAATACCCTGCAGGCAGGTGCTTCATGAAAATTGCGATGTTGAGCCCATTGTCCTGGCGCACGCCGCCACGTCATTATGGGCCCTGGGAAAACGTGGTCAGTCTTCTCACCGAACAACTGATATCGATGGGCATCGAAGTGACTTTGTTTGCCACCGGAGATTCCCTCACCAGCGGCGAACTCGCCTGGGTCTGCGAACGGCCTTACTCAGAAGATCCCAATATTGATGCCAAGGTCTGGGAGTGTCTACATATTGCCGAGTTATTCAAACGGGCAGATGAATTCGATCTGATTCACAATCAATATGATTTTCTACCGCTCAGTTATAGCGATTTTACGGATGTACCCATTGTCACAACAATCCATGGATTTTCTTCACCCGCTATATTACCCGTCTACAAAGAGTACAACGACAGCACCTATTATGTAGCTATTAGTGAAGCCGACAAATGCACTGAACTTGATTACATTTCAACGATCCATCACGGCATTGATCTTGATCAGTTTCCGTTTCAGGAAGAGCAGGGATCTTACCTGCTGTTCTTTGGACGTATCCATCCAGATAAAGGCGTGCATGATGCCATTGAAATTGCGCAGAAAACAGGGCATCGCCTGATCATTGCTGGCATCATTCAGGACGAAGTTTATTTTAAACAACAAGTTGAACCTCACATAGATGGATCAATGGTTGAATACATTGGCTCTGTCGGTCCGGAACAAAGACAAACGGTTTTAGGCGATGCACTTGCCCTTTTACATCCCATTTATTTCGACGAGCCTTTTGGTTTGAGCGTGGTCGAATCCATGGCCTGTGGCACACCAGTCATTGCTTATGACCGCGGTTCAATGCCGGAAATTATTCGAGACGGTAGCACTGGTTTTATCGTCGATAATGTTGAGACTGCCGTACAGGCTGTAAACCGAATTGATTCACTCAACCGACACGATTGTCGTGAAGAGGTAGAGAAACGTTTTACCAGTAAGCGCATGACACACGAATACATAAAGGTGTATCACAAGATACTTGAGGACAGGGAAAACTATCGGCCGTGGGGGCATTATGAAAATTTGTTCGAATGGGATGACCACAAGATCAAGGAACTGATTATCAATCCAGGAGAAAGACTAAGCCTGCAAAAACATCAGCGCCGTGCCGAACACTGGACGGTTGTTAGTGGTGAGGCGCTTGTTACGGTAGGAGAGAATGAAATTTCGCTGAAACCTGGACAGTCTGTGGATATTCCAAAGGGCAGCGTGCACAGAATTCTAAACCCGGGTGATGTACCGCTGGTTATCGTCGAAGTCCAGATGGGTGACTATTTTGGTGAGGACGATATTATTCGTCTGGAGGATGATTATGACCGTTGCGAAACATAAACCTCTGGTTGAGCGTTATCCAGGCAACCCGATTCTGACAAAGGACGACATTCCTTACCCGGTTGAGACTGTACACAATGCTGGCATGACGCGATACGGTGATCGAATCATCATGCTGTTTCGATCTCATTTACGTACAGGGCGTTCCATCATTGGTTTTGCGGAAAGTGAGGACGGTTTCAATTTTACTGTTAACCCAGAACCTTTTATGATTCCATCGGAAGAAGGAGTCTTTGCCGAGTACGAAGAATATGGTGTGGAAGACCCCAGAATCTGCTGCGTTGACGGTGAATATTTAATTACCTACAGCGCCTATTCACGCCATGGCGTGCGTATTGCCCTGGCCAGAACACGCGACTTTAAAACGCTTGAACGGGTTTCATTAATCACGCAGGCTGACATGCGCAACGTTGTTATTTTTCCCGAGAAATTCAATGGTCGCTACGCTCGACTGGATCGTCCACATTCAGAAATTAGTCCCTGGTCGGTGTGGTTGTCATGGTCACCAGATTTAATTCACTGGGGCGATTCTGAAGTGGTGATGAAACCCGTGCCGTATCACTGGGATGAAAGCAAGATCGGCCCCGGAGCTACGCCTATTCGTACAGATCGTGGCTGGCTTTGTATTTATCATGGCGTATTTGAAACCATGGACGGCGCTGTTTATCGTCTTGGTGTTGCACTGCACGAGCTAAACAATCCAGCGAAAATTATCGGCGTTTCAGATGAATGGATACTCTCACCTGAAGACCCGTGGGAACTTACCGGTTATGTACACAATGTCGTTTTCACCTGTGGGGCAGTAGAAGATGAAAAAGGCAATGTAATAATTTACTGGGGTGGTGCGGATACGGTTATGTGCGCAGGCACTGCACGGCTTGATGATCTTATTGAGCTTTGTTTAAACAATAGTCGTTTGCCTTATTAATTAGCTGCATCAGATACTAAATTTAGTTTCTAAATTTTTTAACTGAAATTAAAATTATGCATCAACTTCTGACTTAAGTAGCGAACCAATTTTCTAAATTTAATGGTCTCTTATAATGCTGATTTAGGTCAATATTGTCGTTATATCTTATTTATAGTATAAAGAGAGAGTGTTTAGGTTAACTTCATTTCTTGTGAATACGTGGAGGTAGTCATGAATATGCAGCGACATATCAGTAAAATATTATTATTTAATATCTCGAAATCGGTTTTTGTATTTCTTACGTGCGCAAGCTTATTCTCGTGTGGCGGCAACGGTGGTGATGGTGCGCCTTTTAAAGTATCTGGCACAGTTGCTAATACATCTGCAAAAGGGGCTGCCTCATATGAAGCGCTGGCAGTCTTACCTTCAACGGCGAATTATGTCTACGCGGTGAATACAAGGCTTCGCTACCTGACGATGGACAGGAAAAAAGCACCGATAAATGCCGATGGCACGTTCTCTATCTCATTGACCAAAAGCGACCCATGGATTCTGGCTTTTATTGATACCTCAAAAGTCGGCGAGGCCATGATTCAGGGTATTTTTTATGCGGATCAACTGGATGCCATTGCGCCAAAAAAATCTACCGCAAGTAATTCAACAGATGTCGGGAATGTGGTTGTTGATGGGATTGGTGGGGCTGGATTGCCCGTTGAAAACTATGTGACTTATATTGGTGATCTGGGCTTAAATATGACAGAAGCATCTGTTCTTGGTGCTTTAGATGAAGGAGCACTGCGTTATATCAACCCGGATCTGGATGGCAATGGGATTCTTGATATGGATGATCCAGCTTTCCCTAATCTTAAAGTCCAATGGCGACAGGAATACCGATATGGGGACACGGCTTTACTCGACAACCTAAGGAATGGGATCCCGCTTCCTTTAAATGATGTGTTTAGCCTTGGTCTCTTTGGTTCGATGGGAACGCAAATAAACCTAAAAATACAGCAGCAAGGTAGTGGTATCTTTTCAGACTTGCCTGGACGATTTTCACTTGAAATGGAAAATGTGGGTGATTACGTAGGAGATAATCCGGCCTTCTGGACTCCATCAAGCGCTTCATCTGGACTTTTTTCAGAAATAGATACTGAATGGAGTAATGAGTTAAATTACTATGTTTCTTTCTCAATCGATGTGCATAAGGTGCCGGATGGCAAATATACCTTTAGATTTTATTCAGACGAGGCGGGGATGAATCTTGAGAAAACGCTCACATTTTCCAATGTTGCATCGATGGCTGATGCTACTGATGTAAGTAATTTTGTAATTCCTTTTCCTGTTTTTAATGCAAATCAGTCTGGTGATATTACTTCTGTTTCGTATACTTGGATGAAGTATGAGGCAGGTGCATTTATTAACGCAACCGCCAGCGATATAGAGATTATGGTTGGCAATCAGGATGCGAGTATTGGATGGTATTCTTCTGGTTGTGGCCAGATTGACTGTCGTGGAGGTAGTATAGAGTGGCGGCCTTCTAATAATGGTTTCTCACCGACGGGAACCATAAGTAAAATTTGGTGGGCATCAGACGCTTCTCGGAAGAGGGCTGACATTCAACGTATGAGTGCGGGTTATGTTTCAAATCCAGCTATATGGATAAATATGAATATTTGGGGAGATTAAAAAAACAACCCAGCCAAGTAGGGTGGGCGGGATTTTTTGTCCACCCTACGACCGCTCACTATACTCGGTAGCATTTACCTAAAATACTTTTCAATCCGATCGAAGGCAAGATTGATGGTGTCTTCTTCAACACAATGTCGGTGATAAAAGTCATATAAAACGGCCTGAATTATTTAACAGATTCTTGGTAACGGATCATCTTCGAGTTCCTCCAGTATGCGTTCACCGCCGATGTCAGTTTCCATTAAAACATGTTGCATACTTGAATCTATATGACCAATGATAGCTGCATCCTGTCCTTCCTCAAGCGCCTGCCAGCGTTCCAGTAAGGCCGATGCTTCAGATGGATCAACAATCGCAACCACGCGTCCTTCACAGGCCAGATACATAGGATCATAGCCCAGCATATCGCAGACTGATTGCACTGGATCACGCACGGGAAGTTGTTCCTGTAGCAGTCGCACTCCCATACCAGTAGCACGAAGCATTTCCGAACAGACTGTGGCAATACCACCACGGGTAGGATCACGCATGAAACGTAAGCCTTCAAATATGTGCGCAGCGGTTGTTAGATTTAATACACTGGCTGCATCGGACTGAATATCGCCACGTAAACCAAATTCTTCACGTGCCAGCATTACCGCAATACCGTGATCACCTACAGAGCCACTGACAATAATCGAATCACCATCCTTGATGTTTTTCATGGACAGGATATGTCCGTTACGAACACCCACGCCCGTAGTCGCTAGGTACAAACCACCACCTTCTCCACGCCTTAATACTTTTGTATCACCTGCAACTACCTTAACGCCGATTTCTGCTGCAGTTTCAGCCAGCGTTTTGATAATACGTTCGAGAGTGGCGATTTCCAGACCTTCTTCGATGAAAGCGTTCAGGCTTAAGTATTTAGGTATAGCTCCAGCAACAGCAAGATCATTGGTTGTACCGTGAACTGCTAGTGAGCCAATATTGCCTCCAGGGAATTCCAGCGGCTGCACAGTGAAGCCATCTGTGGTGAACAAGATATCCTTACTGTCGAGTGTAATCGGTACAGCATCAGCCTGCACATCAAGATCGGTATTGGCAAGGTGACGAGCAAAAATCTCTTCGATAAGTTCGCGCATGTAACGTCCACCATTACCGTGGGCGAGGGAGATGTGAGTATCCTGCATATGATTACCTTTTATTTATTTTTACTGCTCAAATCCATATTCGATAACTTGCCCGAAACTAATCCCCGCGTCATTGACCGGTATCAACTCAGACAAACGAACTTTAAAGCCATCGTCTGATAATAATGCCATCGCATACTCTGTTAAAACACGATTCTGGAATACACCACCGGCAAAACTGACCGTATTGACTGCGTGCATTTCACGAATGGCTCTTGCCTGCTTCAGCATGGCGTGAGCTAATGAAGCATGAAACAGGGAAGCCCGCTCACTAACAGTTAAAGTAGAATCTAACATAGCAGCAACCAATGGTTCCCAATTAACAATCAACAAGTTATCGACTTTTTCTAATTTAAGCTCTATGTAATTATCAGGTGTTTTACATAGCGCTTCGAATTCCATAGGTCCCTGTCCTTCAAAACTGGCTATGGTACGCACACCCGTCAGTGCAGCAGCCGCATCGAATAAACGACCCACCGATGATGATTGTGGTGTATTAATTTTTCTCTGCCACGCCTGTTGTAACAACAGGTCTTTTTCTGGAATATCATCGTATCTCTGGCCCGTTTCCCAGCACAGTGCTGCGGCACTACGCCAGGGTTCACGTCCTGCCTTGTCTCCACCGGGCAGGTTAAAAGGCCGAATAGAAGCAACGCGTTGCCATCCACCCGGTTTACCCAGAAAAGTTTCACCGCCCCAAAGTACGCCATCTTCACCGTTACCGACACCATCCCAGGTAAACGCAATGACCTGTTCATCTGTATCACACTCGTAGTAAGTGGCAGAAGCATGCGCATAGTGGTGATAAATAGAATGCACTGGAAGCTTCTGCCTGTTCGCCCATCGTGTCGTTGTATAACCGGGGTGGGCATCACAAATAACAGCTTCAGCTTTCACTCCGTAAAGTTTCTGTAAATCTTTAATCGTAGTTTCAAAAACATCCAGGCTACGTGCTGAATCCATCTCGCCTATATGCGGTGAGATGACTGCGCGATTTTCCCATGCCAGTGTGACGACATTTTTCATGTGTGCGCCCACGGCAAGCACAGGTTCTTCTAAATTGAATGGTAGCGTTAATTCTATCGGTGCCAATCCACGACCAGAACGAACGGGTCTTGGCTTACCAGCTATGGTTTTATATACAGGATCATCCGCGGGTCGTTCAATGGGTCGGTTATGATGCAAACAGGCATCAGCAATATGAGCAAGACGTTTCTCAACCTCATGATTATGTATCAACACCGGCTCACCACTGATATTTGCCGAGGTAGCAACAAGCGGTCCACCAAAATCATTCAAAAGAAGATGATGTAAGGGACTGTACGGCAACATGATGCCGATTTCATTTAATCCCGGCGCGATCAGTTCTGATAACTTGGTCGTTTCACATTTTGGCACCAGTAAAATCGGTCTGGCTGGCTGCAGTAAAAATGCCTTATCGTCTTCACTTAAACTTACAGATAGTTCTGCATATTTAAATGGATTATTCGCTGGAGCCGGAAACATGATGGCTAGTGGTTTTTCGGGGCGCGGTTTATTTTTACGTAAACGCTCGACGGCATCTGTATTGCTCGCATCACACATCAGGTGATAACCACCGATACCTTTAACAGCAATGACTTTACTTTGATGTAAGACCTCTACTGCTTTTTTTAGTGATACTTCATTACCGTCGAGCACAGTTTGATCACTGTGAAACGAAAGTGACGGCCCGCAATCAGGGCAGGCGACAGGCTCAGCATGAAAACGTCGGTTACCCGGGTCTTCATATTCAGCAAGACACGGCGGACATAACTCAAATTCCGCCATGGTGGTATTAGGGCGGTCGTAGGGCAGGGCTTTTATCAAGGTGTAACGCGGCCCGCATTGAGTGCAGTTTATAAACGGATAACGATAGCGACGATCTGACGGATTATTTAATTCAGCAAGACAGTCATCACAGAGGAAGAAGTCGTTAGGTATGCTGATGTTTGACTCACCTTGATGCTCACTTTGTAGAATACTAAAGCTATCGAACTCAGCAATCTCTGCCTGCCCATTTAATTCTAGCTTGGGATCTGCTAATGGCGGTTTATTAGCAAAGATGTCGCTTAGGAAGTTTTCCAGATTTTGAGGTTCACCCTGAACATGAACTTCAACAACACCGACACAGTTTCTCACCCAGCCGGTTAAGTTATGTTCAATAGCGAGACGATAGATGAAAGGCCGGAAACCTACACCCTGAACTTTTCCTGATAACAGTATCTGTCTGGCTGATAGTGCAGGAGCGGTTTGTTGTTCGTTTTTCAAACAAATTCCTGTGTTGTAAAAAATCGGTTTTTTTGAAAGCTTATTTTCAGCTTCTCTGCGGCGAATAAATAATATTTTTTATTGCGCAGACTCGCGCATACCACCAGCCCACCAAATTCGACAGGCACCTTCATCGGAAACCATGCAGGGGCCAATTGGATTTCTTGGCATACAGGCCTTGCCAAACAGCTTGCATTCATTGGGATAAATTTTACCGAGAACAACCTGGGCGCAGTCACAGCCTGGTGGCATCTGACCCGCACGTTTACGTGCATCATCGGCATAAGCAGGGAAAAGTTTTCTGGCATCATGATCACTATAGGCCTTATCCAGTATGTAACCGGATGAGGGGATAATACCAATACCTCGCCAGTTAGCATCGTATACATTCATAGCTTTGGAAAGATGCGCTTGCGCGGATTTATTACCGCCATCCTTCACTAACTCGGAGTAACAGTTATCCAGAAAGTAACGACCTTCATTGAGCTGACGCAGGACAGAATACATTGCTGCGAGCAGACTTTCAGGTTTGAAGCCAGCAACTGCGGCGGGAATATTATGTTCATCAACCACAAACTGCCATTCTTCCGGCCCCATGATGGTTGAGACATGACCTGGGGCAATCAGGGCGTCAAAACCGGGCTCGCCAGATTCCAGTAACATGGCAACCGCAGGCCAGGTTAAACGTCCGGACAATAAAACAGAGAGATTACTGGGAACACCTTCGACCAGCATTGCAGCAACCGGCGCCGTTGTTGTTTCGAACCCGGCGGCAAAAAACACTACGGCTTTATCAGGATTGGCTTTGGCGATACTGACCGCTTCAGTCGGCGAGGCAATAGGGCGAATATCAGCCCCCTGAGCTTTAGCTTGTTCCAGAGTGCGTGCCTGTGCTTTTTTTACATTTACCGGCACGCGTAACATATCGCCAAAGGCAACAAGAATAATGTCTTCGTTGAGGGCGAGTTGGATTGCCTCAAACACATCTTCTTCGGGACAAACGCAAACCGGGCAACCGGGGCCTGGCACCAGCTCGATATAATCAGGCAAGGCCTTGCGCAAGCCGGCCATGGTAATCGAGCGCTCATGACCGCCACAGACATTCATGATTTTTACTTTACCCCTGTGCGGTAACTCATGAATGCGTTCAAGCCATTGTTTCGCGCTAACTGTCATTATTTAACGTATCCTCAGCATGGGCATGATGTTCATGTGAGTGACTGTGCTCACGCGAATGTTCGTGATGATGGTGTCCATGATGAACAGGATGCTCTTGAAGATAAGCTTTGCGCGTTTCAATCTGTTGATTGATCCAGTCAAACCATAATGGCATACCCGATTTATCTTTGGATGAAAGCTCAATCACTGGTGCGGTACTGGCGATATCCTGTAAATAACGCTTTGCATTATCAACTTTGAAATCATCGAGTATTGGTAACAGGTCGCTTTTGCTAATCATCACCAGATCAGAAGTACGGAACATAACTGGATATTTTGCAGGTTTGTCATCGCCTTCGGGCACAGAAAGCAGGGTAACATTCTGGTGCTGTCCCAAATCAAAACTGGCAGGACAAACAAGATTGCCGACGTTCTCGATAAAAACAATATCAAACTCTGAAAGGTCTAGATTATGCAAGGCCTGATGGATCATGTGCGCATCTAAATGGCAGGCACTACCGGTAGCAATCTGAATGGCCTTAACACCGTGCTTGCGAATACGCTCAGCATCATTTTCGGTTTCAAGGTCTCCCTCAATGACAGCAATTCTTATATTTTTATCCAATTGTTGAATAGTCGCTTCGAGCAGGGCGGTTTTACCTGCGCCGGGTGAAGACATTAAATTAATCGCCAGCACATTATGTTGATCAAAATGCTCACGGTTATGTTGAGCAGTATGATCATTTTCGTGCAATAAACTATGTAAAACAGTAACCGCTTCTTTACCACTTTCGGTCTTTGCCAGTTTACCGCCCGGTCTGATTAAGCTTTCATTACCATGAGTAATATTACATCCACAGGTATCACACATAATTCATTCTCCAAATATTGATCATATCAATATAATTCTTATTCAATGCACTGATTTAGGGTCTTTTGATTTCTCCAGCTCAACACTCATCAGCATTAACTCATCACCACTAACTAATGTGGTGCGCCAGTCGCCGCATTGTTTACAGATCAGCTTATTCGGCGTCGCATCAGACTCGCTTCCGCATTGATTGCACTTAACGCGTATGGGCAAAGTTTTAACAATGAGCTCAGCATTTTCTGCAACCGTACCCGCACTGGCAATAGGGTAAGCGTTCTTTAATAACTGAGCTTCTACACCAGACAGTGGCCCCATCGCTACTACCACTGATGTTACAGACTGCGCCCTATGCTCTAAGGCAATACTTTCGACCTGAGCCATTAAAGATTGGCAGATTGAAAGCTCATGCATACTAAATTCCTGCTTCCAGCATCTGGTCGTACAGCTCCCAGGCGGTTTGTGCTTCCTGCTCTGAAATCTTTTGAATCGCATAACCTACATGGACAACAATAAAATCATCAACTTCGAGTTTATCATCCTGCATCATAAATAAACTGACGTCACGCTTTACACCTTTAGCTTCGCAAAGTGCGGTGAAGCCATCGATAGATTTAATTTGCATAGGTATACCAAGACACATAAGTTAACCCATAAATAGGAAATATTAAGAGTTGTATATTTAACTTTACAAA
>JAGLQT010000130.1 GCA_023136715.1 Gammaproteobacteria bacterium
CAGAACCTTCGAGATATAAATCAGCAGGGAATGGCAGGCTGTCGCGTTGATCAAGAACGCAGGCGTGTGTTACGCCAGAATCAAACCACACGTCTAATGTGTCGGTTGTTTTTTCATAGTTTTCAGCATCGTTACCAATGAGCTCATTGGCTTCGAGTTCAAACCAGGCTTCAATGCCTTCCTGCTCGATACGTTTTGCAATGGTTTCAATCAATGTGTTTGTGTCTGGGTGAAGCTCGCCAGTTTCTTTATGAACAAACAATGTAATTGGAGTGCCCCAGGTGCGCTGTCTTGAGATGCACCAGTCGGGACGACTCTTGATCATTGTTTCAATGCGAGCCTGCCCCCAATCAGGAATCCATTGTGTTTTTTCAACTTCCTGTAATGCATGATCGCGAAGTCCATTTTGTTCCATGCTGATAAACCACTGTGGTGTGGCACGGAAAATGATCGGTGTTTTATGGCGCCAGCAACAGGGGTAACTGTGCTGCATTTTTTCATGTTTGAGCAGTACGCCATTTTCTTTTAGTGTTTCAAGAATAACGGCATTGGCTTTATGAACATGAACACCGGCAAATAATTCTGTGTCGGGCAGGAAAACACCGTTGCTGCCAACCGGGTTATACACTTCCAGATCATAGCGAAGGCCGACAACGTAATCGTCCTGGCCGTGGCCGGGTGCCGTATGCACTGCGCCGGTACCGGCCTCGGTAGTAACGTGGTCGCCGAGAATAACGGGAACCTGCTTGTCGTAGAAAGGATGTTGCAGTAACAGGTTTTCTAACTGCTGGCCCGTACAGGAACCTAGTACGGAGTGTTGTTCAAAACCATAACGTTGCAAAGCACTTTCTGCCAAAGTTTCTTCGAGCAAAAGTCGAGCAGGACCATTGGCTGTTGTCACCTGAATTAATTGATAATTGAAATCGGGGTGCAAACAAACGGCCTGATTCGCAGGTAATGTCCAGGGTGTGGTTGTCCAGATAATTGCAGAAATGTCGCCTTCACCTTTGCCGACACTATCGCAAGCTTCAAGAAATGCCTGTTCATCAATCGCCTTAAACATAACGTCAATGGCTGGAGATTCTTTGTCCTGATACTCAACTTCAGCTTCAGCCAGTGCTGAACCACAATCCAGACACCAGTGCACGGGTTTGCTGCCTTTGTGCAAATGGCCTTTCTCGACAACTTTACCGAGTGAGCGAACAATGTCGGCTTCGAATTTGTAGTCCATGGTGAGATAGGGTTTATCCCAGTCGCCGAGTACGCCGAGACGAATAAAATCTTTGCGCTGGCCATCTACCTGTTTTGCGGCGTATTCACGACATTTCTGGCGGAAAGTTTTTGCATCAACCTTAACGCCAGCCTTGCCGATTTTTTTCTCGACCATTAATTCAATCGGCAAACCGTGGCAGTCCCAGCCGGGTACATAACGCGCGTCAAAGCCATCAATGGTTTTACTTTTGATGATGATGTCTTTGAGGATTTTGTTTACCGCGTGACCAATATGAATATCGCCGTTAGCGTAAGGAGGGCCGTCGTGTAGTACAAAGGTTGGACGGCCTTTACGGGCTTCACGAATCTGTTTGTACAAGCCCTCACTGTCCCAGTTTTTCAATGTTTCTGGTTCGCGGTTGGCAAGGTTGCCGCGCATCGGAAAAGCGGTGTGCGGCAAATTGAGTGTTGGCTTGTAGTCAGTTGTCATTTTATTTTGCTGTAATGTTAATTGTTCGTCAGGCCGTGCCATTCACGTGCTTTATGGCAGTCGAGCTGAATCTGATTCTTGAGTGCATCGAAAGACTCAAATTTTTTCTCATCGCGTATTCTGTCATGAAAGGAAACGCAGATATTTTGTCCATAAATGTCCTGATCAAAATCGAACAAATGGACTTCAATTCGTACGTGATCACCTTCGACCGTTGGCCGGTATCCCACATTGGCAATGCCTTTCACCGCGCCTAATGTACCGGAATGGATGGTAACAGAATATACCCCTTGTAGAGGGGTGCTGGGGCGATGAAGGTGAATATTTGCGGTTGGAAATCCGATGGTGCGCCCGCGTTTGTCGCCGTGAGCGACACGGCCACAAATCTGATAATCCCTGCCCAGCATATTTTTACAGGCTTTCAGATCGCCTGAGACCAGGGCTTCACGTACTCTGGTGCTGCTGATGCGTGTCTCATCCATGTGGTGGGTGTCTAATGTGTCGACTTCAAACCCGTGTTTGGCGCCGTATTCCTGCAGTAGTTGCAGGTTGCCCTTACGGTCGTGCCCGAACTGAAAATCATCACCGATCACCAGTGCCTTGATGGCCAGTTTTTCGACGAGGATCTTTTCGATGAATTCCACTGCTGTCATAGAACTCAGCTCATTGTTGAATTTCATCAATAGTACATAATCGGGGCAGAACACCGGCGAATAACTGGCCAGCGCAATCAGCTTGTCGCGGGTATTCATTAATCGTGGACGGTCGAGACCGCCAGCGAAGAATTCGTGCGGTAATGGGTCGAAGCTCATCATACAGCGTTTAAGCTGGTTCTTTTCGGCGACCTCATCCAGCAACCTGAGTAGTGCCTGATGACCAAGATGAAGGCCATCGAAGTTACCTATGGTTAAGGCGCAACCGCGGTGGCTCTGTTTAAGATTGTGGATGCCTCTGATTAAATGCATTTTTTTAAGATCGTTTTAACTGAGCCGGGCGTAAACCCGCCAGCATTAATGTTGCAAAGTAAATTATTATGGCCAGAGTGATGATGCCAGCAATATGCCTGATCCGCTCAATAATAGTCCAGTCTGTCCATTGGGGTAGTTCAGGTGTGATCCACAAAATAACGGCTGCCATGGCAGCACCGGCTATTGTAATCTGTGTCAGTAATTTAGCCCAACCTTTCATGGGCTGAAAAACCTCAATTCGTCGTAAGCCACGATAAAGCATGAAGGCATTTAAATAAGCTGAGCAGCTAGTGGCTAATGCCAGACCTACGTGGGGCGCTTCGTAGTTGTACATCACCAGTGGTACGACGAATAAAATGTTGAGAGCCATGTTGCTGACCATAGCAATAATGCCTATGCGTACTGGTGTTTTTGTATCCTGACGTGCATAGAAGCCGGGCGCCAATATCTTGATCAGGATAAAAGCGGGCAAGCCGGCGATATAAGCCATCAGACTTAAACTGGCGAGGTAAGTGTCTGAAGTTGAGAACTCGCCATATTGAAATAAGGTAGCCAGTACCGGCGCAGCTAGTATAAATAAGCCGATGCATGCTGGTATAGCGATAATCAATACTAGCCGGATAGCCCAGTTCAGAGTCTGGTTGAATTCATCGACTGAGTTGCGCGCATGTTGCTTGGATAAAGCGGGCAGAATTACGGTGGCGATGGCAATGCCAAAAATACCCAGAGGGAACTCAAGTAGGCGGTCAGAGTAATACAGCCAGCTCACGCTACCAACGACCAGAAAAGAGGCGATGACGGTATCGAGCAGTAAATTAATTTGCGCTACTGAGGAGCCGATGACGGCGGGTAGCATCAGCTTGAGTATTTTTGAAACGCCATCATGGTGGTGCTTGAATTGAGGTTTAGGGATTAGTCCGAGTTTTTTCAGAAATGGAAGCTGAAATAGAAACTGTAATAAACCTGCTAGTGCCACGCCCCATGCGAGCGCCATTAAAGGTTCATCGAGCATCGGTGATAGCCAGATGGCTGCAGCAATCATGCAAAGATTGAGTAGCACGGGTGTGAAAGCGGGCACTGAAAACTGGTTAAAGCTGTTGAGTATGCCGCCAGCGAAAGCAGTCAGAGCGATAAAGAATAAATAGGAGAATGTGATGTTCAGCATGTCAGCTGTGAGCTGGAAGCGTTCAGGATCATCGTG
Organism: Gammaproteobacteria bacterium; assembly: GCA_023136715.1. Lineage (GTDB taxonomy): Bacteria > Pseudomonadota > Gammaproteobacteria > SZUA-229 > SZUA-229 > LH-M37. Next base: position 3,872 of record JAGLQT010000130.1, read on the forward strand.
GAAGCCGGGTGCGAATAACCAGACCAGCGCGGGTGCGGCGAGTGAGCCGATGATGGTTATTAATAACAGGATGCCGCCCAGTTTTCCGGCGACATGGTTGATCAGGTCCTGCAGTTCCTCGCGGCTGCGTTTCTCCTTATATTCAGAAAATACCGGGACAAAAGCCTGCGAGAAAGCACCTTCTGCAAAAAGGCGGCGCATAAAGTTAGGAATCTTGAAGGCAACCAGAAAAGCATCGGTGCCACCACTGGCACCAAAAAGCGTTGCCAGCGTGATGTCACGCAGCAAACCGAAGATTCGGGAAAGCAGGGTCATGCTGCCTACAACGAGGGAGGATTGCAGCAACTTGGCGCTCAGTTTCGTGCTCCTTTCATAAGGTTATGTGGATTTTTGATAAAATATGCCATGAAAGGTGCATTCTATCGAATTTAGGTTGACAAAACCGGCTAAAACTGGCATTTTACGCGCTCTTTTTTAGATAGACAGGTTTTTATTCGTGGCAAATTCAGCTTCAGCAAAAAAGCGCGCTCGTCAGGCAGTAGTACGTCGTACTCGTAACGTGGGTGAACGCTCAATGATGCGCACATGCATCAAGAAAGTTTATTATTCAATCGACGCTGGTGATAAAGCAGCGGCTGAGACAGCATACAAAGAAGCTTGTCCTGTGATCGATCGTATGGCGGGTAAAGGCCTGATCCACATGAACAAAGCAGCTCGTCATAAGAGCAGAATGAATAACAATATTCGCGGAATGTAAGCCTGTCATATAGACAAGATTTGCATCAGCAATAAAAAAGCCGGTTAATGCCGGCTTTTTTATTGGCTGCTCACAAAGTTAAATAGCTATAACAACACTAGGTTGTCTCGATGGATCAATTCAGGTTCATCAATATATCCCAGCAGGTTTTCTATCTCGCTACTGGCTTTGCCTTTGATGAGTTCAACTTCTGCAGCCGCGTAATTCACCAGCCCTCGGGCAATTTCGTTGCCCTCGGCATTCAGGCAGCTAACTACATCACCACGCTGGAATGCGCCAGAGACTTTGCTGACGCCAACAGCAAGTAGGCTGTTTTCGCTCAATGCTCGACAGGCGCCGGCATCGAGCTGCAGGCTGCCCTGCACTTTAAGCTGGCTCGCCAGCCATTGCTTGCGGGTGGCGATGGGGTTGCTGTCGGCGGTGAGCAGCGTGCCCAGTGTTTCGTTGCCTGCAATTTTGAGTAATACGTTCTCTTCTGCGCCCGAAGCGATCAGTGTAGCCGCGCCAGATCTCGCTGCCAGTTGTGCAGCGGTAATTTTGGTGCGCATACCACCGCAGCCCAGGCAGCCACCATCACCGGCAACTTCCAGTAGCTCGGGATTGGAAGCGTGAGAGCTGGAAATTAGTTCAGCATCATCGTTGCTTCTGGGGTCCTTGTTGAAGACGCCCTGCTGGTCGGTGAGAATAATGACCGCATCGGCTTCCACCAGATTGGCAACCAGTGCCGCTAGTGTGTCATTGTCACCAAAACGAATCTCATCCGTGGCAACGGTATCATTTTCATTGATGATGGGGATCGCGCCTAGTGAGAGCAGTGTACGCAGGGTGCTACGTGCGTTCAGGTAGCGTTGTCGGTCGGACAGGTCTTCGTGAGTGAGCAGTACCTGTGCGGTGTGGATATTATGTTGCTGGAAGCAGGATTCGAATTGCTGGATCAACCCCATTTGGCCTAGTGCCGCTGCTGCCTGAAGTTTGTGCAAAGCGTGAGGGCGTTTGTTCCAGCCCATTCTGGCCATGCCCTCAGCGACAGCGCCGGATGATACTAGTAGAATTTCTTTGCCCTGATTGCGTAGTTCAGCGATTTGCTCTGCCCAGCCCTGCATGGCTTTGGTGTCCAGTCCCTGGCCCTCATTAGTGATCAACGAGCTACCAATTTTGATAACCCAGCGTTTTGAT
>JAGLQT010000131.1 GCA_023136715.1 Gammaproteobacteria bacterium
TCATCGAGACCGAACCGCATCTGTTACACATTTCCTGGCATCACCCAGAAGCCTGCGCAACATTGAAGGCCGATCTGTACAATCATAGCTTCACGGTCTACCAGGACAACGGTAACGGCGAAGAAGTCCTGATGTCATTCGAGTCCTAGACCCTGATGACTACCCTCTGTCTATTTCAACGGTAACCACTACGGAGCACCAGCATGAAAATTCTTGCGACTGATCTCGACCGGACATTACTACCGAACGGTAGCTGGCCATCGGATCCCGGTGCTATTGAGCTCTTTAATGAACTCACGGAAAAACATGATGTACTCGTTGTTTATGTAACGGGACGAAACCTTGCTCTCACCGAAAATGCGATAAAAGAATTTGGAGTCAGATACCCAAATATTCTGTGCAGTGACGTTGGCTCTTCGATTAGAAAGTATGTGGATGGTGAGTGGAAGTTAGATCATGGCTGGATTGAGCATGTCAAGAAGGCGAGTCCAAGGTGGGATGCTGTGGCTATAAGAGATGCGGTTGCCGGGGTCAATGGTATACGGGAACAGGAAAGTGAGCATCTAAATCAATTCAAGCAGAGTTATTATGTTGAGCATGAAAAAAAAACTGAGGTGTTAAAAAAAGTTGATGAACTGGTAAAGGGAAAGTTTGATGAAGTAATCGTATACAGTTTTGATTCACAGGACGGGAAAGGACTTCTCGATTTTTTGCCCGCGAGTGCGACAAAGCAGACCGCCCTTGAGTATGTCGCCGAGGAGTTTGGTGCTGAGAAAGAGGATGTTGTATTTTGCGGAGACAGCGGCAACGATATCTTTCCGCTGACAGCAGGATTTTGCGGTGTTCTTGTAAAAAATGCCGATGATCAATTGGTAGAAAATGTAAAAAAGGCAATAAATCAGAATCCTAAATTGAAAGTGTATTTCGCAAAAGGCGATTTCAAGGGTTTGAAAGGATATTATACGAGCGGCGTTATTGAAGGAGCCTATCATTATGGTGTCTTTGATGGTGTCATGGAGAGGCGGGGAATTTAGGTCAAATAACTTAACTATTGTTCACCAGCGCAGGTGTTTGATGGAATTTGATATAAATAAGATGTTGAACCCGGAAGTTTTCGAACACCCGGTTAAAAACATAAAACTCATCGAGACCCATATATCGTGGGTAATACTCACGGGCAATTTTGTTTACAAAATTAAAAAACCGGTCAACTTCGGTTTTCTCGATTTTTCCACGCTGGAAAAAAGACACACATGCTGCATGGAAGAACTGCGTTTGAACCGCAGGCTCGCAGCCGACATTTATCTTGATGTGGCATCCATTTCAGGAACACCGGAAAAGCCGATTATTGCTCCCGGCGGTGAGGCATTTGAATACGCGGTAAAAATGGCGCAGTTTCCTCAATCCGCACAACTTGATTTTATGCTGGCGGCAGGCAAACTGAAGCTTGAACATATGGATACCATTGCTCACATGGTGGCTGATTTTCATCAGCAAATTGAGGTTGCCGATGAGTCAATGGATTATGGCAATAACGACATTATCTATCAGCCGGTAGAAGAAAACTTTAGCCAGATAAGAGAACATCTTGATATAACACCGTATGCTAATACGCTAGAAGCACTCGAGACATGGAGCAGGTCGGTCTTTGATGAACATAAAGCAATATTTGAACAACGCAAGCATGATGGCTTTGTTCGTGAATGCCATGGTGATATGCACTTGCGTAACCTGGTCTGGCTGGATAATGGGCCGACAGCCTTTGACTGCATTGAATTTAATGCACACTTACGCTGGATTGATGTTATCAGTGACGTAGCTTTTCTGGTCATGGATCTACAGGATCGGCAACAGCATCAGCTAGCCAACCGCTTCCTGAACAGCTATCTCGAAATTACCGGTGATTATACTGGTCTTTCCGTATTGCCTTTTTATCTTTGTTATCGAGCTCTGGTACGTGCCAAAGTTGATGCCTTGCGCCTCGAACAGAAAAATATCCCGGAACAGGAAAGACAACATTCACTGGAAGAGTTCGAATCATACCTGCAACTGGCAACAACTTACACGCAACATTCAACACCAAAATTAATTATTATGCATGGACTGTCTGCTTCGGGAAAAAGCACCATATCTAAGCAACTGGTCGATACCACCGGAATGATACGCATACGTTCAGATATTGAACGCAAACGGCTATTTTCCGTTTCATTTGCCAACAACTTATCCTCCGAAAAAACTCCAAATGAAATTAATTCCGGTATTTATTCCGCACAGGCGTCACAACAAACTTATGCAAAACTGGCTGAACTTTCCTCGCAGGTAATCAGCGCTGGTTACAGTGTCATTATTGATGCCACATTTTTAAAATATCCGCAACGTGCGCCCTTCCAGAAACTCGCAGAGCGATTAGGCGTGGCTTACATCATTCTGGAAATCACGGCACCTAAACAAATATTGCGACAACGCATTGTCGAAAGACAACATGATATCTCCGATGCCGATCTGGCCGTACTCGACCACCAACTCTCTAACTGGGAGCCTTTACAGGAAAATGAAAGTAGCAATGTTTTAACGGTAAATACCGCAACGAGAGTTGAAATTGATGAGCTAATTAATGATATTAATGCACGTTAATTATGATATCAGATGCAACATTGGCAATGAGAAGAGGGCGTATCGAATATCAGCACGGAAGAAAACATTGCTTTCTTAGCCGTTTTTTACGGTTTTGTAAAACAAGTCCTTTAATTATATAAGCAGAGCCTGATAGCATTACGACTCAAGTTAGCAATACTAATAATTATTTCATTATGAAAAAACACTATGTCATTAAATCAATCAGAACGTCACTTTTCCCGTATTCCTTTTGATGCTGAGACCAACATTGTTAGCATTGATGATAATCAGAAGTGGCCATGTACATTACTTGATATCAGCTTACATGGCGCTCTTACTTCACGGCCTGCTAACTGGCCTGCTCAATGTGGCGATGACTACAAGCTTATATTACAGCTTGGCAGTGAACACGATGAGGATCTACGCTTGCATATGGACGTAAGAGTTACTCACATGGAAAATGACCATGTTGGGTTTGAGATTATTCAAATGGATATTGATACAGCGAACCATTTACGTCGACTGGTTGAATTAAATGTTGGCGATGAGGATATCCTGCAACGGAATCTTGCTGAATTAATCAAGCAGCATACGCATACATAGATAGCCGCTCAGTTATCCGGGTAATTCAACTCCAGTGCCTCCAGCTTCTTTGGGTAAATCTTTAAACTTGGGCAATCCATCTTTCATTGGGTGTACAGTTTCCTGATAGTGAACATGAAAAGTGGGGTTAAAGGCAAGGTCCTTAATAATAACCGCTGGCACATCAATAAGCCCCATGGCTGGATGATCTGTGTATAAATGGCCACCGCAGTTTTTACACCAAACGCGATTACTGACAACAGCTTTATCACCACTAATCGGGTTCTTATCAAAACCTGCAATATTATCTAAACCCTGAGTGATTTTTAAAGTT
>JAGLQT010000132.1 GCA_023136715.1 Gammaproteobacteria bacterium
TTCATCAAAATATTACCGATGACCTATTTTAAATATCCAGATGCCGTTGTTCTCGTCTTTGCCAAGGCGCCTATACCGGGTGAAGTGAATACAAGGCTGATTCCTGATATTGGTGTCGAGGCAGCAACCAGTCTCCAGTCTGAATTGATCCTGTCCAGATTAAAGAATCTTCAGAAAAAAAATCTATGCATGACACAACTCTGGTGTAGTCCTGATCCTGAATATGATTTCTTTCAGTCGTGTAAGCAACAATATGCTGTAGATTTGTTTGAGCAATGTGGTGAGGATTTGGGCGCACGCATGTCACAGGCGATAAATCAGAGCCTGCAATCATTCAAACGCGTTGTGTTGATTGGTACCGATGCGCCATCATTAACATCAGTTCATATTGAACGGGCAATTAATAAGCTAGATCAAAATGATGTTGTAATCGCTCCTGCGGAAGATGGTGGTTATGTGATGATTGGAATGTCACAACACAGTGATGCTGTTTTTCAGTCGGTGCCGTGGGGCACGGATGAGGTGCTTGCCTGTACTCGTGAAAATATTGCAGATAATAATTTGCTTTGTGGTGAGCTTGAGACTTGTTGGGATATTGATCGGGTTGAGGATTACCAACGGTATAAAAAATGATATGCTCAATGTGGTTTAATCTAAAAATGGATGAATGCAGATGGATAAGGTTAAAAGAAATCAGCCCCGCTTGCTGATCGCTATAGCAACAAACTCTACGCTCCGATTTTTAAATTTCCCATGCCTTGTCTTGAAACAAACGGGATCGTTTTCAGGGGTGGTTGTATGAAATATAAACTCAAGAAAAAACATATTGTTGCTATAACAGCTGTCGCCTACATAGTGCTTACCGCATTTTTATCGCGTGGTGATCCTTTTTATGTTGAATCGGACGAACCACTCGAAGACATTGTGGCGATATGCCACTGGTCATCATCAGCCTTTCCTGGGCTGCATGGTGGTACGCATCACGTTACTCGAAAAAAAGGCGTTGTACTAAAAAGTGGTGAGATTGCTAGTTGTGGCATGAACTGGTTTGCGGGGTTGACGCTGTCATTCAAGACTTACGATACCTTGAAACACCCTACGCATGAGTTCTTTTTTGACAGAGAACGAGATGATGGGGTAACTCTTGTTAGAACTAAAATTAAGCTTGAACTGCTTGATGAACAGAAAGCCAAGTTTGAAGCGGGGTATTGGGATAACTATATGAATCCGGGTGCTGAGTATTCGCGTAACTTAGCAGGTTGTGGTTTTGGGTATAAGTACCTTGAGTATTATAAAAATGTTAAAGAGCTAAATGTTGGTTATTTCAAGAACTTGTATCATAAACCAATGCTTGAGTGCATAAGTCGAACATTTTCTATTTTAAAAAAATATCAGCCACGGGCATCAAAAAACTTTTCCAGCGCTGAAATATGGATGGATAAAATGTGGGAGTCTGATTCATGGAAAAAATAACAATAAAACAAATTATCTTGGGTGTTTTTGTAATGCTGATGTGCTCATTGTCGATTGCACATGATACAACACACGTACACCCTTTGATTACAGCTAAAATTGCAGAGTTAATTCAATCTACTGATTCTGTTGATAATGCTTATAATGATATATACGAACTTAATCCTCATCCTAGCGCGGTAGGTTGGGTTGAAGCATGAAACCCAACATCAATAAATAAAAAATCATATTGTAATTTAATAATAAAATGATTTGTGAGAGCTTGATAATTAACTTTCAATAATCATTGGTGATGGCTTAACCATGTTGGGTTTCGTGCCTCAACCCAATCTACACTGTGGTTTGTTATATATGCTTTTCTCTGCGTCCTTTGCGTCTCTGCGGTGAAAGCTTTTAACTCCAGGCAATTACTCAATAATGCGGCGGCGGTGTCTCATCCTTTTCATGCGCTACCTGTGATTCACCCGCCGCTTTCAGTTTTTTCTCAAGTATCGACATTTTCAACATAAGTATGTCGATCTGGCTTTGCTGGGTGATGATAGTTTTGTCCAGAATCTCGATGGTGTCTTCCATGTGGGTGAGTCGGATTTCAAGTTCGGTGGTGCGTTCTTCCATTATTTAAATCTCAGATGGTTCTTTTTTGGTTTGTGTGGTTAGTTTTGTTGCGCCTGCAACTGCGACCGGCATGGCTAAAAAATTTAGCACCGGCACGCTGGTGATAATAAAAATACCGCTGCCCAGTCCAAGCGCCCGCATTCGGTGTTGGCGATTGTACTGGCGTATGTCCTTAAATAACAGGCCGTGATTCGATAGTGGGTAGTCCATATATTCTAAAGAGAATGACCAGGTAGTGAAGATAAACCAGGCGAAGGGTGCGATCAGGTTAAGTCCCGGGATCAGGGTCAGGATGATCAGGGGTATCAGCCACATTAGGAAATAAAGCAGTTTATGGATTTCAGAGGCGAAGCTTCGTATCACAAGCTTCCATAATTTCTCGGTATTGATATCTTCGATGGGCTTACCACTGAGATGTGCTTCAACACGGGCAGCCAGCAAGCTGTTGAACGGCGCGGCGATCAGGTTGGCAATCAGGGTAAAGCTGTAGAAAACGAAGAGCAGGGCTGTGGTAGCAAACAGGGGCCAGATTAACCATTCCAGCCAGGATAGCCAGCTGGGCAGCAGGCTTTGTATCCATTCATCCATTTTCTGGCTGAGCAGGTAGATGGCACCGGTAAACAGGCTTATGTTGATGAGTAGTGGAATGATGACGAAACGGCGTATGCCCGGCAGGAAGATAAGGCCGAAGCCGCTGAAGCATTCGCTAAAGCCTATTAGGTAGTTGATCATAATGTTTGTCTTGTATAGCCCTGTCGAGCCAGCAGCGCACTGCCGTAACTGGCTTCGGTTTGTTCGGCAATGATAACGGCGGTGTTTAATGTCTGTTCGCGTATTGTACGCCATGCGGGATTGTTGCTGCCGCCACCCGCAGTGAAAATTCTTTGTGGATTTGGAGCGCCTAGCCCGGCCAGTTGTTGGTAGCCTTCCGCTTCGATATTGGCGATGCCTTCGAGTATCGCCTGAAAGAAGACTACGTCATCGTCCGGGCGAGGTTTCATTAGAGGTTTAAGCTTGGCGTCGTTACGCGGGAAGCGTTCGCCCGTCGAAGGCAGGGGGTAGTAGTTCAGCTTGGTCTTTTTTTCCGGTTTGAGTCGCGCTGTCATGGTATCAAGTTGCTGCTGGTTGAAGTGTTGTTTCAGCACGCAGCCACCGCTATTGGAGGCGCCACCGGCCAGCCACTGCTGACCCAGGCGATGACTGTAGATGCCAAATTCGGGGGCGAAAATGGCTTTGTCGGAAATGATTTTCAGTACCAGCGTGCTGCCCAGCGAGGTGACGGCATCACCAGTTTTGCTGGCACCGGTGGCGATAAAGGCGGCAATGCTGTCGGTGGTGCCGGCGATAATCTGGCAGTTTTTGGGTAGTCCAAGTTGCTCGGCAATATCAAGCTGAACGCTGCCAGTAATTGTGCCGGGCGCAACAACGTGGGGAAATATCTGTTCTTCCAGTTCTAAGTTATTCAACCACTTAGGCCATAAAACTTCAAGTGAATTATAGCCAAGTTTCAGGCAGTTGTTTTCATCGCTGATAGCGTAATTGCCGTGCAGTGTGGCGGCAATCCAGTCGGCCTGATGGCAAATATGACGTGCTTGTGGATGGCGTTCATATAAATAGAGTGCCTTGGCCAGTGACGAGCTGGCGCCGTGTGCGGCGCAATCAGCGGGCGCAATTTTGGCGATCAGCTCGGCTTCTTTGGTGCAGCGTTGATCGTTGTACATCAGCGCTGGAGAAAGCGGTGTTCCGGCTTCATCACAGAGCAGTACCGTGCCCGAGGTGCCATCAATGGCGATGGCTGAAATCGATAGAGGATGAAGTTCTTTGCTCAGATGCTTGATGACTTCATCGGTGGCTTGTTTCCAGATAAAAGGATCCTGCTCGATGCAGGCTCCATTAATATCTGGGCTGGGCAGGTCTATCCGATATGAGGCAAGCTCTTCGCCATCAGAATTGATAACACAGCCGCGTACGCCTGAAGTGCCGATATCTAACCCCAGAAAGACGGCTTCAGATGGCATACGTGCTGTGCTGTGCGATGGGCTTGATGGGGATTAAGGTAGCAGAACCAGCTCAGGTGCCTGCCAGTTGGGATCGCGGTGCTCAGCGACCACGGTGGTGTAAATGCCGCCACGTACGTTGAATTCTGCAGTCAGTCGCATAAAGCGCGGGTTACAGGCGGCGACGAGGTCAGCCAGTATCTGGTTGGTGACGGCTTCGTGGAAAGCGCCTTCTTCACGAAAAGACCAGACGTACATTTTCAGTGCTTTCAGTTCGATGCAGGCCTTATCGGCAACATACTCGATTTCCAGCGTGGCGAAGTCAGGCTGGCCAGTTTTTGGACACAGGCAGGTGAATTCGGGAACGCTGATGCGGATGGTGTAATCTCTCTCAGGTTGAGGATTATCAAAGACTTCCAGCTCTTTTGAAGGTTTAGTCGACATAATATTATTTTCGCGTGTAAAAAAATGGCAATTATACCTGTCAAAACTCATAAATTCCCTGTCGATTTTCACGGCTTCTGCTGTATACTGAGCGCCAGTTTTTAGCACCGTTTTATACTAATTTTTACGCCGAAAGGATCTCTGATCACTCATGCGCCTTAGCACTATTAAACTCGCCGGATTTAAGTCTTTTGTAGACCCTACCACGATTCATTTTCCTAGCAATCTGACCGGCATCGTCGGCCCGAATGGTTGTGGTAAATCCAACACTATTGATGCCGTGCGCTGGGTGATGGGCGAATCGTCTGCCAAGCATTTGCGTGGTAGCTCCATGGAAGACGTCATTTTTAACGGTTCATCCTCGCGCAAACCCGTGGGCATGGCTTCGGTCGAGCTGATCTTTGATAATAGCGAAGCCAACGGTAAAGTCGGTGGTCAGTTCGCACAGTACGATGAGATTTCGGTTAAGCGCACAGTTACCCGTGATGGCCAGTCTAAATACTCGTTGAACGGCACACGTTGCCGCCGTCGTGATATTGCTGATTTGTTCCTCGGCACCGGCCTGGGCCCACGCAGTTACGCGATTATTGAGCAGGGCATGATTTCTCGCCTGATCGAAGCCAAGCCAGAAGAGCTGCGTGTCTTCCTTGAAGAAGCCGCCGGTATTTCCAAATATAAAGAACGCCGTCGCGAAACTGAAAATCGCATTCGCCACACTCGCGATAACCTGGATCGTCTGGATGATTTACGTGAAGAAATCGACAAACAATTGTCGCATTTGCAGCGCCAGAGCCGTTCAGCCGAACGTTATAAAGAATACAAAACTGAAGAACGCCAGCTTAAAGCTGAATTAGTCGCGCTGAACTGGCGTGATCTTAAGGTGGATCTGGATAAGCGTGATAAGGCAATCACGGAAACTGAGACCAGGCTGGAGCAGATTATTGCCGAGCAGCGTGCCGCTGAATCCAAAATCGAAGAAGATCGTCAGTTACATACTGAATCGAATGATGCGATGAATAAGGTTCAGGCTGAGTTTTATAGCCTGGGTAGTGATATTTCCCGCGTCGAACAGAACATTAAGCATCAGCAGGATTTGCAGCAGCGTCAGAAGACTGACCTGGAACAGGTTGAAACTGCACTGGTTGAAGCGACACAAACCTTGCAGAGCGACCGCAATACGATCGAAGAAGTGGGTTCACAGTTAAGCGCGGATAAGCCTGCGCTTGAAACGCTAAAAGCGGATGAACAGGCGATTAGTGAGCGTTTCAAAAGTTCAGAAGAAGCCATGCAGGCCTGGCAGTCTTCCTGGGATGATATTAATCGCCGCTATTCCGAAGCCAGCCAGAAAGCACAGGTCGAGCGTTCACGTATGGAACAGCTTGATCGTCATGTCGGGCAGCTGGATCAACGTTTACAGCGCATCGACGTTGAGCAACAGGCTTTACGCGGTGAAGATATTGAAGGTCAGATTACTGAATTCCAGACCAAGTTGAACGAAGTTGAGCAGCAGAAAACTGCCAGGGAAGAACAGCTATCTTCGGCTTTGTCATCAATTCGCGAAACGCGCGAGCAAATTGTTGTAACCGAGCAGAAATCAGCTGAACATCGCCGTGGTATTCATGATGCACAGGGGCGTTTGTCATCACTGGAAGCGCTACAGCAGTCTGCTTTGGGTAAAACCGATAAGGCCGTGAACCAGTGGCTGGATCGTCAGGGGCTGGCGAGTCAGGCGCGTTTTGCCGAAAAACTGGAAGTAGACAGTGGTTGGGAGACTGCGGTTGAAACCGTATTGGGCGACACACTGGAAGCGGTTTGTGTTGATCAGATTGATGCGCTGTGTTCGACACTTTCTGATCTGGAGAAGAGCAATCTTTCTCTGGTCGAAACCCAGGCTTCAAATTCTAATGCTGGTGGTGCAACTGGTTATTTGCAGGAAAAAGTAAAGTCATCGGTTGAACTGGATCAGTTCATTCATGGTATTCGTTTTGCCGATACGCTGGATGCAGCTTTGCAAATGCG
>JAGLQT010000133.1 GCA_023136715.1 Gammaproteobacteria bacterium
TAAAATTTGCATTTTTTGGCATATTATCTGGAGAAGGATTAGGAGATATAGCAACCTTTTTTAAAAATGAACCCGCGGCCTCTGTTATAATATTCGCGTACACACCCTTATTTGTCAAAAACGAAGCCACATAATCTTGAACATTATCCTGCAGATTATCAAAATTAGCATCACCATTATTTGGTGAATTTTGCTCTTCAGTATCAACCACGCCATCAGCATCTAGATCCGATTCACCGGTTAATGATCCCGCACCCTTTACAGCCAATGACTCCGAGATCGATAATGGATTCACTGATGGCGTAATCACCAGATTATCCTGATAATCTCCCACTGTATCAGGTGAAAATTCAATAGTAACTGAACACGTATCTGAAGGATTCTCGCTCTCAGGGCTTAGTGTGTTATTTGAACAGGTTTCAGTTACGATACTAAATGGTGCGCTCAGTGCCGCCAGACTTGCTCCATCCATAACAAGATCAGCATTACCTGTATTACGTAGAATTATTGTCTTCTGGGTCGTCGCACCTAGCATAACAAATGCAAAATCTATTGGATCAGTATCCGACTTAAGAATTGGCCTTTGAATAACCGTAGCTGAATTTAACCAAACAAGATTATCTTGAATTACTGGATCAGAATTCACATAACCATCCAATGGTAACGTTGAATAAGCGGCATGCACAGAAGACAAATTAAAAACAGGAACAGCCGCGATTTGATCAACAACAGCCATGCCATCACCCAGCACATGCCCAAACACCGTGTAGTTGTCACTATCCAGAAAAGTATTATCCACATGATTAATAAACCACTGGCTTGTTGCACTATCAGGATCTGTATTTACTTGTGCCATAGCAATGGTACCGCGAACATTCGACAAACCCGATCCAGTAAATTCATTAATGATGGACGCATATTCCGGAACTTCTTCAAGACCACCTGGGTAGTCATGAGTATCAAGAACAGAATCATAAGAATGATCAAAATCACCGAGAGCAGGGTCAAATGTAAATCCCCCTCCCTGTATAACAAAATTAGGCAAACTCCTGTGGATAAATGAATTGTCATATCGAAAATCACCTACCCCATCATCAGCATACTTAAGAAAGTTTGTTACAGTAACTGGCGTAATAGAATCATATAATTCCAGATCAAGGTTATATTGATTAACACCAATCTGGACATCCATTCGCACAATTTTTACAGCATTTGCAGTGCATGGAATAATAATGAATAGAAAAAGGATGGTGTGGAATTGTCGTAAACGCATAATTAATTTCAACATAATATGTATAGATACTTTAAAAATAAATAATAACAACAATCATACTGCTCGTCACTGGACAACCGTATTAGCGATTTTAGTGTACTAACCTCCGAGTTTTACATATCAAAAACACGGCGGGCAACACTACTAAAGTCAGGATTGTAGCACTCAACATACCACCCACCATGGGGGCTGCGATACGGCGCATTACCTCTGAACCCGTACCGCTTCCCAGCATGATTGGTAATAACCCCACTATTATGGCAGAAACTGTCATTATAATGGGACGCACTCTCAATAAAGCACCCTCAATTACCGATGAACGGATATTCTCTAAAGTTAAACTCTGATTGCTCTGTTCTGCTTCAAAGACATACCGGGCAAACGCCTGATTCAGATAAACCAGCATAACCACGCCAATCTCCACCGCTACACCAGCGAGCGCGATAAATCCTACTCCCACGGCCACGGACATATTGTAATTCAGCAGATACAGCAGCCATAAACCGCCGGTCAAAGCCAATGGCAAGGTACCCATAATAATCAATACTTCAGTCAGATTCCTAAAACTCAAGTACAGAAGTAAAACTATAGTAATCAATGTGATAGGAACAACTGTTGAGAGCCTTTCTTTTGCACGAACCATGTACTCATATTGCCCCGACCATGAAATTGAATAGCCCGGTGGCAGTTCGATATTCTCACTCACCGCACGCTGTGCCTGTTCAACATAGGACCCCAAATCACGGCCTTCTATATCGATGTAAATCCAGCCATTCAGGCGTGCATTCTCGGTTTTTATTAATCCCGGACCATTATCAATACGAATTTCAGCAACCTCAGCCAGAGGGATATGCGCACCAGTCGGGGTCACGATAGGTAAATTACGAAGCTTCTCCAGCGAATCCCTGACATCTCGCGGATAACGAATATTGATCGGATATCGTTCCAGCCCTTCAACCGTTTGCGCAACACGCATACCGCCCAAAGCCAGACGTACCACCTCCTGCACATCGGCAATATTGAGCGCAAAACGCGCCGCCGCCAGGCGATCAATATCCACCATCACATAGCGGCCACCGGCGACCCGCTCGGAATAGACTGAAGCCGTACCAGGCACATCCTGAATCACAGCTTCGATCTGCTGGCCAATTTTCTGAATTGTATCCAGATTAGCCCCTGCCACTTTAATCCCCACCGGGGTTTTAATTCCAGTTGCCAGCATATCTATACGATTTTTAATCGGCATCACCCAGGCATTGGTGAGACCAGGTATTTGGACACGCTGATTCAGCTCCTGCTTTAATTTCTCCAGCGTCATACCCTCACGCCATTGATCCCGGGGTTTCAGCTGAATCGTTGATTCAATCATGGTTAAAGGTGCCGGATCAGTAGCCGTTTCCGCCCTGCCCACTTTACCAAAAACTCGTTTTACTTCTGGAACTGACATAATCAATTTATCGGTTTGCTGCAATAATTCCTGTGCTTTGCCGATAGATATAGCGGGAAAAGTCGTGGGCATATATAGCAAATCCCCTTCGTCCAGATCAGGCATAAATTCAGAACCAATTTGCGTTAACGGCCAGAGGCCCAACATCACCAACACCAAACTTATCGCCAATACTTTCCTGGGCGCTTTTAGCACCAGGTCAATAGCGGGTCGATAAAACTTAATCAAAATTCGATTCACTGGATTATTCTTTTCTGGCGTAATACGGCCTCGAATAAAATACCCCATCAGCACCGGAACTAATGTAATCGACAAGCCCGCAGCGGCAGCCATAGCAAAAGTTTTGGTATAGGCTAACGGTGAAAATAAGCGTCCTTCCTGAGCCTCCAGTGTAAAAACTGGCAGAAAACTTAGCGTAATAATCAACAGCGAGAAAAATAACGGCGGCCCCACTTCCAGTGAGGCCTGCCTGATTATTTCCCAGCGATTCTCATCGGTGACATCTGTTTTCTCGAAATGCTTATGTACATTTTCAATCATCACAATGGCGGCATCGACCATGGCGCCGATAGCAATCGCAATGCCGCCCAGCGACATAATATTGGCGTTGATACCCATACGCTCCATAACGATAAAAGCAGTAAAAATTCCTACTGGTAACGAAACAATAATCACCAAAGCAGAGCGCAGATGAAAAAGGAATAATGCACAAACCAGTGCGACAACAACAAATTCTTCAAGCAACTTATAACTTAAGTTATCGACAGCGCGTTCAATCAAGGATGAACGATCATAGGTTTCTACAATTTCAACACCTTCGGGTAAACCCCTGGATAATTCATCCAGTTTTTCCTTAACGCCTTCAATCGTAGTCAGAGCATTTTCACCATAACGCATAACAATAATGCCGCCAACGACTTCACCTTCACCATCCAATTCAGCAATACCTCGGCGTAATTGTGGTCCCAGGCGAACTTGTGAAACATCCTTGAGTAAAATAGGTGCGCCACGCTCATTCACACCCAATGGAATATGCCGAAGATCTTCCAGAGAGTCGATATAACCGGTTGCCCTGACCATGTATTCAGCTTCCGCCATTTCAATCACAGACCCCCCTGTTTCCTGACTACCACGGATGATCGCTTGCTTTATTTTTGAAACCGATAAACCATAAGCACGTAAACTATTTGGATCGAGCACAACCTGGTATTGCTTGACCATACCGCCAACAGTCACCACTTCTGAAACGCCAGGAACAGTTTGTAATTCATACTTTAAGAACCAGTCCTGCAAACTACGTAGCTGAGACAAATCTCTACCACCTGTACGATCAAGCAAGGCATATTCATAAACCCAACCCACACCCGTTGCATCCGGTCCTAATTCAGGACGGGCATCAGCCGGTAATTTACTTGAAACCTGGCTCAAATATTCCAATACCCGCGTACGAGCCCAATAAAGATCGGTGCCATCTTCAAAAATCACGTAGACATAAGAATCGCCGAAAAAAGAGTAGCCACGTACATTGACTGCCTTGGGCACCGATAACATGGTCGTTGTTAACAGATAGGTAACCTGGTCTTCAACCACCTGGGGCGCCTGACCTGGATAAGAAGTTTTGATAATCACTTGTACATCTGATAAATCAGGAATCGCATCAAGCGGCGTTTGTTTGAGCGAATAAAAACCCGCACCAACAAGCATCACCGTTATCAATAAAACGACGAAGCGATTATCAATCGAACTGTTGATTATTGACTTAATCACTGTAATGGCTCCGTACTCGTCATATCATCTGGTTTTGACATGCGATTCAAGCTGGCCTTGATGCTAGCTTCGGAATCAATCAGGAATTGACCGGAAACAACGACTTCCTCTCCCGATTTTAAACCACTGACAATTTCAACCCAGTCACCACTTTCTATGCCGGCATTCACTGTTCGCGCTTCAAAGCGACCTTCACCCAGGGCGACGATCACGCGTTCATTACGACCAGTACGAATTAATGCTTCCATTGGTATAACCAGTATGTCGTTTTTCGCACCACCAAATATTTTCACATTGGCGTACATATTAGGCTTCAAAGCTTCTTCAGGATTATCAAAACGCAAACGTACTTTTAGTGTTCTGGTTTTAGGATCGAGACTGGGGTAGATATATTCAACTTTGCCTTGCCATTGACGACCCGGCAAATAAGAAAGTGTCACTTGCGCAGAATCACCCATTGATACCCAGTTAGCCTGCCTTTCAAAAACCTCAGCTAATAACCAGACACTCGACAAATCAGCCAGGCTCATCACTTTCATAGAGGGCTTAATAAACATGCCTTCACGAACTGGTAAGGTTGAAACCACGCCATCTTGTGGCGCAAATACAGCAATAGTCTGGCGAACTTTTCTGTTCACACGCAATACTGCAATTTGTTGCTTTGATATACCTAAAGCCAGCAATCGTTCGGCCGAAGCAGAAACAAGACCTTTATTGCCGACTGCAAGAGCCTGCACAAATTCTTCCTGCGCATTTACCAGTTCGGGTGAATAAAAATCAAACAGGCGATCACCTTTTTTAACGCGCTCACCTTCTGAACGAACCACCAGATTTTCAATCCAGCCTTCGGTACGTAAATGAATATGACTTACTTTTGATTCATCAAAATCGACATAACCCACGGTATCAATACCACGCCAGAGCCTGGAATTTTCAACTTTAGTTGTACGCACACCTAAATTCTGGATCACTTCAGGCGAGATTGTAATCGCATCACCAGCAGTGGCATCT
>JAGLQT010000134.1 GCA_023136715.1 Gammaproteobacteria bacterium
GATCAACGCGCACACGTAAGTCTGATAAACGAATATCCAGCTCAGTAATATGTGCACGCATTAAATTAGTGAATTCGGTAACACCACTTTGATAGGCTTTCAATGCCGCTTTTGAATTGTTTTTTGCAGACTTAATTAAATCGCTTTTATACTTATAACGCCTTAGATCCAAACCTTTTAATTTGGCCTGATTGCTGTCATAAAGTTGTTTTAGCATTCGTAATTTATCGTCTCTTGCCAGTCTAACTGCCAGCATTTTTTCTTCACTGGCTACAACACGTTTATCCTGTCGTTTTTCCGTAAATAACGGTATATCTAGTGTCACCATAGCCGCCATCATATCCGCACGTTCACTGTTATCAGGGTTTTCGCCGAAACGCTTACGGTATTCCAGGCCCAAACTCCAGCCCGGTTTGTATTCTTGCTTCACTATAAAAACACCTTGCTTACTCGCTTCCAGCTTTGCTGTCTCGACAGCAATGGACGGATGACGGGTAATCAATTTATTTAAATCTTCTATCTCTGGAAACTCGGGCAATATTGGAAAATCATGAGCTATAGGCTGCCAGGAAGCATCACCTAACCATTGCGATAACCTGGAACGTAAAACTTCTTCTTTGGTTTGAATGTTTATGGCTCTATCATCAAGTCTTGATAACTCAAGATCTGCACGCAACACATCCTGCTGATTAACTCGACCAGAAGCATAATGGGCTTCGGTAATATCAACCAGTTGTAAAAATAACTTTCGTGATGATTTAATAATACGAGCGGCTTCAACCTGATAATATAAATTTAAAAAGTCTTCACGAATATTTAACTTTACCTTTCCTAGCCTGTCATTGGCACGAGCCAGTTCTTCTTTTGCACGCCATTGTGATTGCTCCTGCTTTAACTCCAGCGAATCACCTTTAGGGAAAGACTGTTGTACGCCCAGGCGTAATTGAGTAGTGGGCTCTTGCGAAATATCGAAGCTATCCAATGGCAAGTTGTACATTCCAAAGCGTAGCTTCGGGTCAGGCAGTTGATTGTCTGCAACCGCATCATTATTCCATGCACGCGCAACAGCTTTGTGACTTTCCATCAAAGGGTCATTGTTCAAGGCGATGTTTTCAGCTTCACCCAGACTTAATGCTGAGGCACTAGAAAATAGCGTTAACAGGCTAAGTAAGCCCGCAACCCTGAATAGAATTTTTATCTTATTAGAATCGAGATAACTTTTATTGCCATTATTATGACAATGAGGATGATTGCTCATCATTAAATACTCCACATCAAAATATATCACCGCACTCGGTGATTAATAGCGCTTAATGCACTTCTTTAGTTGATGCTAGAGCGTGAGCGGGGGTCTTGAAGGCGGCGAGATGAGTCGAGTTAACAAAGAATCGCTAACGACTGGAATAAATTCAATGGTTGCTAAATCTGAAAGCTGGAGGAATTCAAAAGTAACAGCTGAAGAGCTATGAGCACAGCCAGTGCAGTTACCATCACATTGATCGCAACAGTCACAATCTGATGTTTTTTGTTCTTGCGGAGTATCCGCTAAATCAGGTGACGACATATTATGACCAGCATGATCCATCATTATCACTTCCACCTCTGCCCTATCCTCAGCACAATGATCTGGCGACATTGTCATAGGCATGGCAAAGACACTGCGTAATGGCAACATTATCACCACAAGCACCAATATATTTACCAGTATATTTTTGAACAGCAATTTCATGTGTTTATAAATAACAGATATATCTCAATAAAACAATTATTCTCAACTCAAGAATAAGATGATGACCAGCCTGATAGGTTCCATCGCGTGTTCAATTAAAGCTGTATGGTTACCTGCTCTGATGCATTTTTCGCTTTTTCCAGAGCCTTCTCCACTTCATCGCTTCTAGCCAAAACAACACCCATACGACGACGACCACTAACTTCCGGTTTACCAAATAATCTAACCTGTGTATCGGGTTGCGCCAGTACGGCTTCCAGATTGCCAAATAGCGGCTGCATCGATTCACCCTCGACCAGAATCACGCTGGATGCTGAAGGCCCATGAAAATGGATATTAGGAATAGGCAAACCCAAAATGGCGCGTGCATGCAGGGCGAACTGAGAGAGATCCTGGGAGATCATGGTGACCATGCCAGTATCATGCGGCCTGGGCGAAACTTCGCTGAAAATAACCTCATCTCCTTTGATAAAAAGCTCAACGCCGAAAATACCGCGACCTGCCAGTGCATCGGTGACTTTCTCCGCAATGTCACGTGCTGAATCTAAAGCAGACTGACTCATCGCCTGCGGCTGCCAGGACTGGCGATAATCGCCATCAACCTGTACGTGACCAATCGGCTCACAATAGCTGGTACCCGCCTCATGCCTTACGGTAAGCTGGGTGATCTCATAATCAAAATCAACAAAACCTTCAATAATGACTTTGCCCGCACCACTACGCCCGCCTTCCTGCGCATAATCCCAGGCGACATCAATATCAGATGACTGCTTAATCGTACTCTGACCTTTACCGGATGAGCTCATAATTGGCTTAACCACACAGGGCATGCCGATTTCCTCGATAGCCTGATTGAATTCAGTACGCGTTACCGCAAAACGATAAGGCGATGTTCTGATACCTAACTCTTCCGCAGCCAAACGTCGAATACCCTCACGGTTCATCGTCAAATGAGCCGCACGTGCGCTCGGGATAACGGTAAAACCTTCAGATTCAAGTGCTACTAGCGTATCGGTGGCAATGGCTTCAATTTCAGGCACGATATAATCTGGTTGTTCCGTTTCAATCACGGCACGTAAAGCATCACCATCGAGCATGCTGATCACATGACTACGATGCGCTACCTGCATGGCCGGGCTATTCTCGTAACGATCGACCACAATCACTTCAACACCCAAACGCTGCAGCTCAATCACCACTTCTTTACCCAACTCACCACCACCGCAAAATAAAACTTTGGTTGCAGAGCTTGATAGGGCCGTGCCTATTTGCGACATAAATACCTACCTGTTATTTCATTATTCTTAAAAAAATAGTCATTATAAAGTATCTTCATGATATGGTACTTTCATTGTGCCAATAATCCACAATAACTCAGGCATAAGTCCGTCAATTAGGCTATATTCACACCAGTTACTTAAAGTAAACACTAAAGTTTAATTGCTATACTTTTCATGGTGTTATGTTATATTTGCAATACAGATTTATGTAGACTGATACGACATCATTTATCGCAGTTATATTCACCTTATTTGAATGAGTTTAGTCAGACAAATGCGCCATAAATAAGCTCAGCTATATCGAGAACAAATGAAAGCAAAGGAAGTAAAATGACCTCAGATGAAGATATAACCACGGTCAACGCTGATACTGTTCGCTCAAGAACAGACGATGCTTCACTGGGTGAAACCATTCCCCTCACTGTTTTATCAGAAGGCCTGACCGATGTCGGTAAAAAACGCCTTCACAATGAAGACTCTTTTTACGCCTCTGATGATAAATATCTTTGGTTTGTCGCCGATGGCATGGGTGGACACAATGCAGGCGACTTTGCCAGTCAGTCTTTAGTTAACGATGCTGAGGCTTTCTTCACAGCCAGTGATTCCATTGAAGAATCAGCTAAAAACATAGAAGATATTATTCAGCAGACCAATCTCAATTTAATTAAAAAAGCCGAAACCATCGCCAACAACACAGTGATTGGCGCCACCATTGCATTATTAATTAGCAAGGACAATCAGGGTATTGCTCTCTGGGCGGGCGACAGCCGAATTTATCGTCTACGTTCAGGAAATATTGAACAACTCAGCACTGATCATAGTTTAGTTAACGACATGATCGAGCAAAATATGATCAAGCCTGAAGAAGCTGAAAATCATCCCGAAAAAAACAAAATTACTCGCGCAGTCGGTTACGATAGAGACCTCATTCTGGATTACCGAAAACTTTCAATATTACCTGGTGATCGTTACATTCTCTGTTCTGATGGACTTTCAAAAGAATTATCAGATGATGAAATATTAAGCATTGCGAGCAGCGGCTCAACTGCTGTGACCAACCAAAAATTAATGCAACAGGCTCTTGATAAAGGTGGCCACGACAATATCACCACCATTACCATCGACTTTTTTAAAGGATAATCTACGTGGAAACGTTTAAAACAACCGTCGAACAACTGCTGAATAATGAGATAGGTATAAAAGAAGCCTGCGCACTACTTGAATTCTGGGCTGAACCGCACACTGGCGATGCTGAAATTTTCGATAAAGCCAGTAAAATTCTTGATGAACTATATAGCAGCCATAGGATTAGCGAAGACTATCAAAGCAAAATACTCCGATCGATCAATGCCTGCTCTAATCAAGCACAACCATTGATAGAAGATGATGAAGATGAAACCATCATCGCCAAGCCTCTTAAAAAAGAGGCCGTGGATGTTGATCTTCAAGATGATGAAGATGCAACAATCATTGCCGAGCCTCAACTGGATGACATCACTGTTCAACTTGATGGTAATGAGTCAACCACCACAGCCGATAAAGACGAAGAAGACGATGGCCTTCTAAAACCTGGCAGCATCCTTAAAGATCGTTTCAACCTTGTTTCTGTGCTCGGTGAAGGCGGCATGGGTGTGGTATACAAAGCCATTGATATGCTCAAGGTCGAAGCCAAGGACATGAATCCTTATGTCGCCATCAAGGTACTGTCTGAAAGTTTCAAAGAACATCCTGATGCTTTTATCTCACTACAACGCGAGACCAGTAAGGCGCAGAAGTTAGCCCATCCAAACATCGCAACGGTCTACGATTTCGATCGCGACAAAGACTCCATATACATGACCATGGAGATGTTGGAAGGTAAAGAACTGGGCGATTTTATCAAAAGTATGCCCAAAGAAGGACTATCAGAAGAAGAAGCGCTGGAGATGATTACCGGTCTTGGAGAAGGACTGGCTTATGCCCATAAAAATGGCCTGGTACATTCTGATTTCAAACCCGGCAACGCATTCGTACTCTACGACGGCCCAATAAAAGTAATCGACTTTGGTATCGCACGTGCTGCTGGTGGTGCTGCACAAGACCACGCGCCTGGTCATGACATTTCCCAAACAGGGCTGGAAACCAATCTAAACCCAGCACCAACTGATAATACAGCAGGAGTTACTACCGACTTTGATGCGGGTACATTGGGCGCATTAACACCTGCCTATGCAACGATTGAGATGTTCGAAGGAAAAGAGCCCGCACCATCTGATGATATTTATGCATTAGCTTGCGTTGCTGTTCAGCTGCTAACCGGCAAACATCCATTCAATAAAAGAACAGCGCCTAAAGCCAAAGAAAAAGGCATGAAACCGCCTGTTATTGCAGGTTTCACTAAACGCCAACAAAGAGCTCTGGAAAAAGCCCTGGAATTCACTCGTGATAAACGAACTGAAACCATGGAGGAATTTCTCGACGGTATTCGTCGCAGAAAAAATTACACCAAACAAATCATTCTAGGCACTATTGTCGTCCTTGGACTAATAGGTGGTTTTGGCTACAAACCTATCACTAACTATTACGAACAAGAGGAAATCGATAAAATAATATTACAGGCAAATCAGGGATCCACCACCCGCCTACTTCAAACACTGGGCTCACTTCAACAATATAGAACTGAAAAAAGAGAAGCTATCAAAAATGGTATTAAGGATAAAGCGCTACAAATATATACCACAAAAATTCTGCAGGCCGTTAATATTGAAGATGGCCGGTACGAATTTGACACAGCAAGAAATTATATCAACGAAGCACTAAACTATTACTCTGACTCAGCAGCGATCCAGGAACTCTCTGTACAAATCACTGAAACAAGAGAAACATTAATTGAAAATCTACACAATAAATATATAGAACAATTACTAGCTCTCAATTTATTACCTGATGACAATAAGGATGATTTGACCGATACTTTAAAACTACTAAAAAGTATCCTGCCAGAAGACGTAACATTCAACGACCCCAGGCTAGAGATCAGTTACTACAATGCAGCGGGAAATTCTGTCAGAAAGAAACTATTTAATACAGCCAATATTTATCTAAGCACTGGACAGAAATACATACCACAAAGCCTTATCTTTCAGGAACTCGCTGACAGAATTATTATTGAAGAATTAAGCAACCAAATCAGTGACGAACTAACTCAGGCCGAAAATAGCATACCAAAAGAAACTGAAAGCATTGCTGAATTAAGGCCCTACATCGATGACCTGACCATCTTGAGCATTGGCACAAACAAACAAAGCAATGCATATAAGCACTTCACGCAATTATTTGAAAATGAATTTAAACATTTAATCGCTAGTAATGCTCAACAAGCCCAGCAATTACTACAGACGTTTTCTGCAGCCCTGACGATAGAAA
Organism: Gammaproteobacteria bacterium; assembly: GCA_023136715.1. Classification (GTDB taxonomy): domain Bacteria; phylum Pseudomonadota; class Gammaproteobacteria; order SZUA-229; family SZUA-229; genus LH-M37. The sequence goes on from JAGLQT010000134.1 coordinate 6,415, forward strand.
AACTTGTCATTTATTCAGAACAACTTGGCGCGATCAACACGGAAGATACAACTGAGCCAGTTAATGAAACGTTCGTAAAAACACACTTCATTAATAAAGAAACCGACCTCAAGCAGTTAGTCTCACACATATCAACAATTCGCTCAAATATTAGTCAATATAAAATCAATGCCCGTACACATTACAATATAGATTTTGAATCAAACATAGAATCATTAAGCAATGAAAATCGCGCCTCTTTGATCAATTACTATAACAACCTATACCAACCTTTACTTATCGCGGACACTGCTGAAATAGCTAGCAATCGACTAACAGAAACAAAAAAATCTTATGAAACAGAGCTTAATAATATAAAACTTCTCGCAAACGTAGAAAATGAAAAACGGATCTTCAGAAATATCGCCACCGAAAGCAGGCTTAAAGATTCACTAGAAACTTATAAAAAAATCGTCAACAATACCGATGATGATGAGTTCATTGAATTTGCCAAAAAAGAAATATCACGAATGTATTCAAACCTGGCCGAAAGCAATGCAAATGACGACAACTATGAAAGTGCCTTAGACAATGCACGCAAGGCTGCGGAATACGTGAATAATGAATATGTAGGAAAACAGATACATGTATACCAGAAAGAAATCTCTACCAAGGAAGTCGCCAGACTGGTCTTGACGCGCGATGAGGCTGATAAAATTAGCGCGCAAAAATTATTAAAAACACTCCAATCTAAATACACTGATGATTACTCATTCATTGTTAATAAAATTGGTTATTTGATTAACTTCGAAATCATCCCTTTAGCCGACATTAACTTGCTTGATGCGCACCGATTAAAGGAATACGCACTGTCAGTAGTTAACTCAAAAATCATTGCTAACGTCTCCATCAAGGCACTACCTAAGCCATCAAAACTCTCAATTCAGGGGAAAATTGAAGTCGGGCAAAAAAATCTAACGGCAGCTCAAACAAGTCTCAACAAAGCTATAGCCAAGCATCCATCTCACTATCAGGTAGACGAACTGAGAGAAATGCTTAATGAACAATTAAAAATTGCTAAAGATATTTACAAGCAATATAAAAAATCTTTTGACGAAGAAAAATACACAAAAGCAGACGACCTCCTTAACAAGACGATCGCCCAATGGAAAGACAGTCCTGCCTACAGCAATGAACGGCTTTATTATGATCGTATAATGAAGCAAGTTAAAGCCAAGGCAAAATTATGTCGTGCCGACCTTCAGGGTATTGGTAAACAAACACGTGGCTCTTGCAACGATGTAGTGCTGTCGATGAAGAAGCAAGCACCAACTATGGTTGTTGTACCAGCTATCTCAGTTAAATCTAAACCTTATGCTATTGGTAAATATGAAGTTTCAGTCAATCAACTCAATGATTACTGCATTGCAACCAAACAGTGCACAAAACTAACATCTATCGATGCAGAGCTCCCGGCTACCAATGTACCTCAAGAAATAATAGCGAATTACACCCGCTGGTTATCAGTTGAAACGGGGTTCAATTACGCCATCGCCTCTCTTGAACAATGGCGCAATGCCGCAGCATCTGGTGGACGTGAAGGTAACTCCAACTATAATTGTCGACTACGCATAGGTACCAAGTTAATTAAAGGCCAGAATATAGTTCCTGTTAAATCAGGCTCAGTGAATAACTGGGGATTGGTAAACTATGTGGGTAATGTTGATGAAATAGTCAGAACAGATAAGGGCTATATTCTAGCAGGCGGGAATTTTTCAGACTCAATTTCGGACTGCAAAATCTCACTAGAAAAGCCTTTCACCTCGAACAACAACACAACTGGTTTCCGTCTAGTACGAAACCTGGAATAAGATTCGCACAATCAATAAAGAAACAAAACAACTATTAAGCTACTGAAAATGAAATAACAAGCGGACTTGATTCATCCACCTTTTCACCCATGCTAATTGCACCACGTGAGCTTAATGGTAGCTCCTCACGTCTCAAATAAACTTCCTTACCGTCATTAAGTTTAATATAAGTACCATTTGTGCTTTGATCAGCCAATACAAACTTACCTCGGTTGTAATCGAGCATCACATGACTACGTGACGCCAGGGGCGCATCAATTGTAATATCTGCCTTCGCGCCACGCCCGATAACAATAGGCATATCAGCTTGAGTCAGAACTTTACTTTGCCCCGAATAAGTCATTGTTATCTCAGCATCAGTACTAGATTGCGCAGGCGTAAATGACATTCTGGTTACATCATCTTCTTCATCCCAAACTACATCATAAATAGTAATTTGCTCTTGCTTGCCTTTTACTGATGTCGTATCAAACTCTCTCGCCATCTCCTGTAAATCTTCAGAAAGTTGGTTGTAAGTATCTTCGGTGGTGATAATTTGACGTGCCTTGGCAATACCTGCCATCCTTGCCGCTACATTAACGGCATCACCAAAAACATCATTATCATCCAGAATTGCTTCACCAGCATGAATACCAATTCGGACAGCCATTGGGTTATCGTCCGGTCCAGTTAAAATACTGACTGCTTCCTGAATACTACAACAAGCATTAATACCATCTTCCGCAGTTGGGAACCGGCACATAATCTCGTCACCAATAGTTTTGATTACCACGCCTTTATAACGCTTGGTAATATCAGCCATCAGATTGATGCAATTTTCAATAATAGCCTTGGCTTTGGTATCACCAAACTTATCATATAGTGCTGTACTACCAGCAACATCTGAAAACATAACAGCACAGTTTATTATTTCACGACTCATTTAAAACTATCTCCAACTACTCAATGTAAAAAAACCGAAACGTGTAATCCACTTGGTTTTTTATCTTCCTCGTCATCATCCATTACAGGAACACTTCCAGGTAAAGGTGCTTCATCACTTTGATCTGCGGGCAACGCAATACCTAGGCCATCAATTACAAATAAATTAATATCCGAGAATAAAGCTAAATCAATAAATCCAACATCTTCCAGGCCACTCGATTGACTACGCTGCGTACCAGCACTTCTCGCTGCACCTGAGTTAATAAGCCCTGAACCAATGTCAACTATATCCAAAGTAACATTAATGTTTGGAGATGTAGTGATATAGGCATTGCCAGCATATTCCAGTGTCACTTTACCCTGTATGTCACTACTCAATACAAACGCGTTCAATTCGTCCTGACCAATATTACCGATTGTTGCAGTCACATTAACAGTATCAGCCCTGACACTAGCATTGAAGAAATCAGTACTAACTATATTACCATTATTACTAATTACTGAGACCGTACCCACATTAGCAGACGTACCAGCGGCTGCATCTAATAAAGATAGTGCCAAATCACCTGAGGCCTGATAAGTGATAGTACCTCCTGTGGTGGTCGTGTTCAAACCATTAATCATACTTATTGAACCCGATGATGTTACTGAAATATCACCACCACCCGTAGAAGCAATATCATCTGACTGATCTATATTGCCTGTCGAAGAGACTGTAATATTGCCCACCGTCGATACAGCACCAAGGTCAAGCACAGCCGTATTAGCTAATACAATATCACCTGCAGTGCTGTTAGCTGTATAAGCATTAATCGCATTACTGGCATGATCTAATATGCTGCCACTTGAGGTTGCGGTAACCAAAGCATTACCTAATATAGGCCCACTATTGGTCAGGCTACCTGCTGTCAAACTAACGTTACCACTAGTGCTGATACCTGCAATATCCAGTGCACCGGTATCGACAATCAGGATATTACCTCCGCTCAGATCAGTACCGCTGAAGCCAGTCAGGTTGTTGCCTGTATTATCTAATGTGGTGCCACCGCTTGATTGTGCAGTAAGGACGCTGCCAGTGAATGCTGCCGTCTGGGTAATCGTACCGCCCGCTGTCAGGTTAATGGCATTGGAAGCAGTTGCTGCTGCATTAACAATATCGCCTGTGTTAGTGATGGTGACATTACCCGTTCCACTCTGATTTATGCCATCTAATGTCAGGGTCACAACGTTATCATTCAATACAATGTCGCCACTTGTACTATTTGTAGCGCTGTAACTATTAACGGTATGCGTGTTATCTAATACGCTACCATTTACAGTGCTGGTAGTTAGCTGGCCACCACTGATCACTCCACTATCGGTCAGGCTACCTGCAGTCAAACTAACGTTGCCACTGGTGCTGATACCTGCAATATCCAGTGCACCGGTATCGACGATCAGAATATTACCTCCGCTCAGATCAGTACCGCTGAAGCCAGTCAGGTTATTACCTGCATTATCTAATGTGGTGCCACCGCTTGATTGTGCAGTAAGGACGCTGCCAGTGAATGCTGCCGTCTGGGTAATCGTACCGCCCGCTGTCAGATTAATGGCATTAGAAGCAGTTGCTGCTGCATTAACAATATCGCCTGTGTTAGTGATGGTGACATTACCCGTTCCACTCTGGTTGATACCCGCCAATGTCAGGGTCGAAACATTGTCATTCAATACAATGTCGCCACTTGTACTATTTGTAGCACTGTAGCTACTAACGGTATGCGTATTATCTAATACGCTACCATTTACGGTACTGGTAGTTAGCTGACCACCACTGATCACTCCACTATCGGTCAGGCTACCAGCAGTCAAACTAACGTTGCCGCCGGTATTGATGCCAGTAATATTCAGCGTACCCGTATCAACTAAAACAATATCACCATTGGCACTGTCGCTACCGTTGTAACTGTT
>JAGLQT010000135.1 GCA_023136715.1 Gammaproteobacteria bacterium
ATGATGAGCATGATGACGCAGACGCAGCTAATATTCGACGCCATGGTTATCATCGCTATAGTGTCAGCGGTTTGACACCTATCAGTGATTTTAATGAGTTTTTTGAGTCGGATTTAAATGTAGATCAATTCGATACCATTGCCGGTTTTGTTACCCATGAAATGGGGCATCTTCCCGAACGCGGTGAAGAAGTGATGGTTGGTAATTTTCAATTTAAAGTGATTAGTGCTAATTCTCGACGCATTAATAATTTACAGGTTACCGTGCTATCGGCTCCCGCGCCTGCGGGCGATTAATTTAAGTTGTAATACGGATGTTACTGAACCTTAATAATTTCAATCAATTTAAAGAGCGTCTGCCAGTTTTTTTGGCTGAATCCCGTTATTCATTACTATTGAGCCTGCTTGCTGGTGCGCTAACAGTGCTGGCTTTTGCGCCCTTTAATCAAGCCTGGTTAATATACCCCTTAATTGCTTTTCTTTTTTATATCTGGTCATTATCCAGTCCTAAAAGAACTTTATTGCAGGGCTGGTTGTTTGGTGTCGGTATGCAATGTACAGGCGTTAGCTGGATTTATTTTAGTCTGTATTATCACGGTGGCAGCCCTTCCTTGTTTGCCGTACTGTTGATATTTTTTCTGGCAGCTTATCTGTCTATTTACACCGCTTTGGCTGGTTTCGTTGTTAATCGTTTCTGTAATGCCAGCAATCCCATTAAGCTGATTTTTTTATACCCGATCACATGGGCCCTATTTGAATGGTTACAGGGTATTGTTTTGACGGGATTCTCATGGCAGCAACTGGGTTATACCCAGATCGATTTACCGTTGTCTGGTTTTGCTCCTTTAATTGGTAGTCATGGTGTTGGTTTGGTGGCAGCGATGACAGCTGGCGGTTTGATCTCATGGCTGGTTAATGCTGATTGTCGAAGAAAAATACCAACGCTACTTATGGTGATCTGGCTTGCTGGTTTTTTCCTCAGAGAAGTTGCGTGGACAGACGCCAGTGGTGATGAGATTAAAGTGGCCCTGATTCAGGGAAATGTTCCACAAAGTCTTAAATGGAAGCAAGAATCAAAATACCCAACCTTGCAGCGATATAAGCAGCTTTCCTTAGAACAAAAGGATGTTGATTTAATTATCTGGCCGGAAACGGCGATGCCTGGTTTTCAGCATCGTTTAAAAAGTTATATTGCGGGTCTCAGTAGAGCTATGCAAAAAACTGAAACTGATTTGCTGGCAGGTGTTTTTATTCGTGATTTTGATACGGGCCGTTATTACAACAGCCTGATTAATGTAAACGGTGGCGAGTACCGTAAACGTCATCTGGTTCCCCTGGGTGAGTACGTACCGCTGCGTTCATTGATCGGTTTTGTTAATAGCTTCGTGAAAATACCGATGTCGGATATTGATTCTGGTGATTATGAACAAGCTCTGTTGCAGGCGGCCGGGCAGCCATTGGGTGTCAGTATCTGTTTTGAAGATGCCTTTGCACGCGATGTGCGTAAAGATTTGCCGGAAGCCACCTTGCTGGTGAACGTGAGTAACGATGCCTGGTTTGATGGCTCAATCGAACCCTTTCAGCATCATGCTATAGCACGTATGCGAGCATTGGAGAGTGGACGCTTTATGCTGAGGGCGACTAATACGGGTATATCTTCGATTATCGGGCCAAAAGGAGAAGAAATTGCGGTCTCCCCGCAGTTTGAAACCCATGTATTAAAGGCCAGCGTGCAGCCGATGAAAGGTGCTACCCCCTATATTTTATGGGGCGACTGGTTGCTGGTGCTGAGCTGTCTGGTTGTGCTGGGTGGTTTTATTTTCAGGGCACAGCGCAGCCATTAATCCTTGCTGGTTTGTGCGCGTTGAAATGTAGTGTTCTTACATTCGGGACAAGGTTCGATTTCACCAGTGGTGATGAACGAAATATTATGTCCGCATTGGCTGCAAACTAGTGTGCCGGGGCCGGTGATTTCACCGCTATGATATTCATTAGGCTCATGTGGTGGGTTTTGAAACTGCTCCAGTTCGATACGGGTGCGATCAGCCACTGAGAGAAACAGGTCGATAACCTGGCGTTCGATTATTTCAATGTCCAGCATCAACCAGTCGCCAAGTTCGGTACTGCTTTCCATCATGTATTCGGCAGCATCATTGATGTCGCGTTTAATGTATTCGCTGATTTCGTGCGCCTCTTCCATGGTCACTTCACCGATATGAACGGCCTGCTCTTTGGCATTATTCAGGGCTTTTTGCAGGCTTAGGTCTGAAGTGTCTGCATTTTCAAATGTTTCGCGAATAGCGGCCATCATCTGGTTGTAGGTCTTGATTAGACGATTTGATGATTGATGTTTGTTTGATGTCATAATTTCAGCTTAGGAAGTCCCTGTTTATGGGTTTATGGTTTCCTTGTAAGCACCCCTCGTGTATCCTTTCACACCATATTTATAGCCCACAAAAGTCCGCCTTGCTGATGCAGCCGACGAACTGTTGATTTAGTATCAAGAAACTTATGCAGAAAGAATACAATCCCCAAGAAATAGAATTAAGAGTCCAGAAAACCTGGGAAACTCAGGCGACTTTTAAGGTTGTCGAAGACGCCGACAAAGAGAAATTTTACTGCCTCGCCATGTTCCCGTACCCCAGTGGTCGTTTGCACATGGGCCACGTGCGCAACTACTCTATCGGCGATGTGATTTCCCGCTACCAGAAAATGCAGGGCAAGAACGTATTGCAGCCCATGGGCTGGGATGCTTTCGGCCTGCCGGCTGAAAACGCGGCGATGAAAAATAAGGTGCCGCCCGCCAGCTGGACTTACGACAACATCGACTACATGCGCGACCAGCTCAAGCGCCTGGGTTTTGGTTATGACTGGGATCGCGAACTGGCGACCTGCACGCCCGAATATTATCGCTGGGAGCAGTGGCTGTTTACCCGTCTGTTTGAAAAAGGCCTGGCCTACAAAAAAACCGCCGCCGTCAACTGGTGTGCCCACGATAAAACCGTGCTCGCCAACGAGCAGGTCATCGATGGCAAATGCTGGCGTTGTGATAATACGGTCGAGCGCCGCGAGATCGCGCAGTGGTTTATGAAAATTACCGATTACGCCGAAGAGCTGCTCAATGACATCGACAAGCTGGAAGAGTGGCCGGAAAAAGTACGCACTATGCAGCGCAACTGGATTGGTCGTTCTGAAGGTGTTGAATTGCAGTTTGAGGTTGAAGGCGAAGCTCCTCTCACGGTTTATACCACGCGCCCCGATACCCTGATGGGCGTGACTTATGTGGCGGTGGCGGCTGAACATGCACTGGCGAAAAAAGCCGCGTCGGACAATCCGGAGCTACAGGCGTTTATCGAGACCTGCAAAAACTCCGGTGTCGCTGAAGCTGATATGGCAACCATGGAAAAGAAAGGCATGGCGACCGGCCTGATGGCCAGCCATCCGATCACTGGTGAGTTAGTGCCCATCTGGGTAGCGAACTTTGTACTCATCGAATACGGTTCTGGCGCGGTGATGTCGGTGCCTGCGCATGACGTTCGTGATCACGCTTTTGCCAAAGCTTACGAACTGCCGATCAAGGCCGTGATTGCACCCGCCGAAGGCGATGATGTCTCTGTTGAAGATGAAGCCTTTGTCGAAAAAGGTGTGCTGAAAAATTCTGGTGAATTTGATGGTTTAACTTCGCAACAGGCTTTTGATGCCATTGCTGAGAAATTGCAGTCCATGGACAAGGGTGAGAAACAGGTTAACTTCCGACTGCGCGACTGGGGTGTTTCCCGTCAGCGTTACTGGGGTACGCCGATTCCGATTATTAACTGTGACAAGTGCGGCGCGGTCGCTGTGCCCGAAGATCAGTTGCCGGTGGTGCTACCAGAAGATGTCGATTTTTCTGAAGTCATTGGTTCGCCAATCAAAAAAATGCCAGAGTTCTACGAAACCACCTGTCCAAAATGTGGTGGCAAGGCAGAGCGTGAAACCGACACTTTCGATACCTTCTTTGAATCTTCCTGGTACTACGCGCGTTTCACCTGTCCCGATGCGAATCAAATGCTGGATGAGCGTGCTAAATACTGGGCACCGGTCGACCAGTATATCGGTGGTGTTGAACACGCGGTTTTACATTTGTTGTACGCGCGTTTCTTCCACAAGTTGATGCGCGATGAAGGTCTGGTTGATACTGATGAACCTTTCAAACGTTTGCTGACTCAGGGCATGGTGCTGAAAGACGGTACCAAGATGTCGAAATCAAAAGGCAACACGGTTGACCCACAGGGTTTGATCGAATCTTACGGCGCTGACACCGTGCGCCTGTTCACCATGTTCGCCGCGCCCCCGGAGCAATCGCTGGAATGGGCCGATAGCGGCGTTGAAGGTGCTTCACGATTCCTCAAACGTTTGTGGAAACTGGTTGAGGAAAATATTGAAGTTGATGCCGTGGCTGTTGATGCGGTTTCATTAAGCGCTGAGCAAAAAGATATTCGTCGTAAGGTTCACGAAACCTTGAAAAAAGTCAGCGATGATATTGGTCGTCGTTATACTTTTAACACGGCGATTGCTGCTGTCATGGAACTGATTAATGAGCTGGTCAAATACAAGGATGATAGCGAGCAGGGTAAAGCAATCATGCATGAAGCGATTGAATTTATCACGCTGATGCTTTCGCCGATTGTGCCGCATATTACGCAGCAGTTATGGCAGGAGCTGGGTCACGAAGGACTGATAGCCGAAGCAAGCTGGCCTGAACATGATGAGTCGGCACTGGTCCAGGATGAAATTGAAATGATGATTCAGGTGAATGGCAAGTTGCGATCAAAAATAAAAGTCCCCGTCGATGCTGCCAAAGATGCCGTTGAAGCGATGGCACTTGCTGATGAGAAAGTTATCAACAATATCGAAGGTAAAACGGTACGCAAGGTGATTGTTGTTCCGGGGCGTCTGGTTAATCTGGTCGTTGCATGATGATTATTTTGAGTAATCTTCATAAGACGGTTTTTGTTTTTATGCTGATTGCATTGGCGGTGGTGCAAAGTTCCTGTGGTTTTCATCTTAGAGGTGCACTCGGCCTGTCTGATTATATTACTCCGGTATTCCTGGACTTAAGTTCAAGTGATGATGTGCTGGGGCGTGAACTACAGAACTTGTTGTCGTCATCGGGTGAGAATGCTCTGGCAGCATCAATCGATGAAGCTAAAACGGTATTAGCTATTTCTGGCGTGCAAAAGAAACAGCGTGTAGTCGCTGTTGATGAACTCGGTCGTGCGCGTGTATATGTATTAAGTTATCAGTTTCGTTATGAGCTGAAAAAAATGGCTGAAGCGGATAAACCTTCAGAAATAATAAAAACAAATACAGTTAAATTAAAAAGAGACTTATTGTTTGATCCTGACAGTGTATTGGCCGCTGGGCATGAGACAAATGCACTGTATGAGGATATGCTAAAAGATGCGGCGCGTGTCGTAGTCATGCAATTAAGCACAATCAAACCTGCTGCTTCGTCACAAGAATAAAGGTTGCCTGTTGAAAAATGAATGTCCGTCCTGATCAACTTAAATCGGTTTTAAATAAACAGCTGTATCCGGTTTATCTGGTCAGCGGTGATGAGCCCCTGCAGGTGATGGAAACAACCGACCTAATTCGTTCGACCTGCCGCGAACAGGGTTATGCCGAACGCGAAATTTTTGAAGTTGATGCCAGTTTCGAGTGGCAGGATTTTAATGACGAAGCCGCAAGCATGTCGCTGTTTTCATCGCAGCGCATACTTGATGTCCGCATTCCTTCGGGCAAGTTTGGTAAGCAGGGCAGTCAGGCGATAAAGCAATATCTAGAAAATCCTGCCCAGGATACCGTGGTGCTGATTACTGCGGGCAAACTGGACAAGAGTGCCAAAAACAGCGCCTGGTTCAAGGCAATCGATAAGCTGGGCATGGTCATTCAATGCTGGCCGGTTGATAGCGGTCATCTACCGGCATGGGTTCGTCAGCGTTTTCAGGAACGCGGCATGAAACCGGATAACGAAGTTGTCGATTATGTTTGCCAGAATGTAGAAGGTAATTTGCTGGCAGCTGCGCAGGAAATCGATAAGATTTATTTGTTTGTTGGCCCCGGCGAAATTACGTTTGAAAACGTCAGCGAAGCAATTACAGAAAATTCCCGCTTCAGCGTTTTTGAACTGGTCGATACCGCATTAAAAGGCGATGCCCCCCGGGTAATAAAAATCCTCAACAGCCTGGATGTAGAAGGTGTTGAACCCCTGGCCATGATCTGGGTATTGGCAAAAGAAATTCGCCTGCTTTGCCTGGCGGCAGCAGATCCATCATCAGCCGAATACACGCTGAAACGCTCAGGCGTCTGGGGCAATCGCATGCCGTTGTTCAAGGCCTGTCTCTCCCGTCACACAGAAAAATCCCTGCGCTCATTATTACAGCGCTGCATGAAAATTGAAGGCGTCAGCAAGGGCTTTGAAGAGGGAGATGCCAACGATGAACTAAGGATGCTGTGCTTCTTGCTATCAAAAGGACAACGACGTTTCAAGTAGTACACAGGTCGCCATGTAAGCGGTAGATAAGGTGTGTTTTTTGGTTGAATGGTGTTTTTTTAGGGGTCAGTAGTCACCTGCTGATTTCTATAAAACCTTATATTCTGGTACATTACTCATGGTATCTAATGAGTTAATAATTTTATGAAGGCAAAGTATTCGATTTTTGGTTCTATTGTGTTGTGCACGTTTTTGGCTGTTGAAGCACAAGCCACCACCCTTGATGATATTGGTTTCACTGACCTCAGCCTTGAGCTGGGTGCTGCTTTGCCTGATGGCGCCAGCATTGCAGTGACACAGGTGGAAGCACCTAATCCTACTGCATGCATGCCCGATACATCACGTACTGAATTTTCTCACATAACCTTTATCGATAACACACAAATATCATGTACTGGTATTTCCGCTCATGCGACTGGCGTGGCTAAAATACTCTATAGTTCCCTTATCTCTTCTTCAACAGCTATTGGTACCGTTGATTTATTTGAAGCGGTTAACTGGCTTGGCAATGGTTTTTTAAATACAGGGGTGCCGGGTCCAATAACTAACTCCATTGATATTTCCACCACACGTCTGGCTAATCATAGTTGGACAGGTAATTTTTTTCCTGATACGAATTGGGCTCCCGAGATTTTGCGCAGAGTTGATTTCCTGGTTGAGGTAGATGAATTCATACAGGTCGTAGGGGTTAGCACAAACACTATTGTCAGCGAGACACCTTCCAATAGTTTCAATGCTATTGTGGCAGGGCTTTCAGCCGGAACAGGTATAACTGGTACTGCGGCACTCGATACGACTTATGTCAGCGCAAGAGCCAAACCCGATATAGTTGCACCCGAAGCAAATGGCAGTTCTTCTGCGCCCCGAGTTTCATCAGCCGCTGTTTTATTGATGGATTATGCGCATATCAATCCCCTGTTATCCAATGGCAGTACGACCAACAGAAACAGCGATATCATTTACAACGCCGAGCGTTCTGAAACCATCAAGGCTTTGTTAATGGCGGGGGCAGATAGAGCCACGGTGGGCAATACGAATGCTGTTGATATCACGGACTATCGTGCAGTGGGCAAACAGACCAGCAATGGTCTGGATACCCGTTTTGGCGCAGGACAGCTCAATATCTACAACAGCTATCATTTGCTGGCTGCAGGTGAACAGGATAGTGCAGAAGATGGCGGTTCAACGTTTGCCAATGTAGGCTTTGATTATGATCCTTCTTTTGGTGGAGCCAGTGGCAACGCAACGGCCACTTATAGCTTTACAACCAGTGCCATCAGTGGCCATAAATTAAAAGCGGCACTAGTCTGGAATCTCGATGTTTTAACCAAATCTACGGATAACTTCTATGATCTGGATTTACAGCTAATTGATGTAACCGCTGGTGGTGGAATTGTCGTCAGCTCTACCAGTACCATCGATAACACCGAGAACATTTGGTGGGATTTAGCGAGTAATAATAATTACCAGTTGAAGGTGATTCAAGGTAATGGGCAGTCAGCTTTTGAATGGGATTATGCATTAGCCTGGCAGATTGTTGTTCCTGGTGTCACTGTAGTAGAAAGTGCTGGCTCAACCGCAACTACAGAAGATGGTACAACAGATACCTTCACTGTGGTGCTCGATAGCCCACCAGCCGGTGATGTCACCATTAATCTTGTCAGTTCAGAACCCAGCGAAGGCACACTCTCTCCTTCAAGTTTAACCTTCACCTCTGCCAACTGGAGTGCATTGCAGACTGTCACCGTCACTGGTGTTAATGATGCATTAGATGATGGTGACATCAACTACAACATTAGCTTCAGTGTGAGCAGTGTTGCTGATGCTAACTACAACGGAATGGCAGTAGCCAGTATAGCGGCCAGCAATACCGATGATGATGCAACCTTCAGTTTTATAGATCAAACAAATGTTGCATTTGATACGTTGTTTACGTCTAACAACGTTGTTATTAGTGGCCTGTTAAGTTCCATCAATATTTCAATTAACGCTGGTGAATACAGCATTAATGGTGGCGCTTATACATCAACAGCAGGCACTATTAACAATGCTGACGATGTTACCGTGCGTGTAACTTCATCAGGTATTGGATCAACACCGGTTAATGCAGTATTAACCATCGGTGATGTCAGCGATACGTTTACGGTCACTACAGAGCTAGATACCGATGGCGACGGTGTCGGAAATAGCATTGACACCGATGATGATAATGATGGCTTAATTGATACGGATGAATTGGTGCTAGGCACTGATCCCCTGTTTATCGATACTGACAACGATGGATATACTGATAGTGAAGAAGTCTCAGCGGGCAGCGACCCTTTGAATATTAGCTCCATACCTATTTTTCCCGATGGAGATATAAATGATGACGGCTTAATCGATATGGGCGATATTATTCTTGCTCGACAAATAATCATGGGTAATGTTGAGCTGACAAGTACATCTCTGGCTCATGGTGATGTCGCCCCTCTGGTAAATGGTATCCCCTCACCGGATGGCCTGTTTACACTGGGTGATTTTCTTGTGATACAAAGAAAAATAATGGGCGAAATTACTTTTTAAAAAATACAATGAGTGCATATACAAATAAAGCAATGAGCCTGTTGTTATTGTTTGTTGTTTAAGGTCGTCAAAGTGTGCTGCACTAATCCCTCTAGATGAACGCCTGATCCAAATTTGGCATATCTGTTTGTCCAAAGGATAATCACTTACCCGTACTGCCTGTATTCGATATAATGCCGGTTCATAGGTTACTGGATGTGTCCAGTAACCGGTAAATGCAACCGTATTCAGGGTAATCATGAGTAATCAATCCGAATCTATTGATGTAAAAAAATATATGCAGCAACTCGGACAGCGTGTACG
>JAGLQT010000136.1 GCA_023136715.1 Gammaproteobacteria bacterium
TCTTTCTATGCTGATCAAGTTCGCTGTCATTGTCCTGCTGGGGCCACCTGTGGTTGCGGTAATTATTTTTGAAGTGCTGCTCAATGCCATGGCGATGTTCAATCATGGCAATGTTGGCTTGCCAAAAACACTGGATAATTTTTTACGCTGGTTTGTGGTCACGCCCGATATGCACCGGGTGCATCATTCGATAGAAGACGATGAAACTAACAGCAACTTTGGTTTTAACCTGTCGTGGTGGGATCGACTCTTTGGCACCTATCGTGATCAACCGCGAGCAGGACATACGAACATGACCATTGGTATACATAATTATACAGAGCCAAAACAGTGTTCGTGGATTAGTGGCATGTTGGTCATGCCGTTCATAGGAAAAGTAACAGACTATGCGATTAACCGTCGCCAGTGGAGTAATGACAGTGAAAAATAAATTATTGCGGATTGTTTTGTTGTTGCTGATGATGGCTGGTATTGCAGTAGTAGTAGCCTATCGTGATCAACTGGATGCGGCCGCACTCGAATCGTGGCTACAAAATGCAGGTGCTGCTGCGCCGTTAGTGTTTATGCTGGTTTATATTATCGGAACGGTTTTTTTCTTTCCTGGTTCAGTGCTCACCTTATTGGGCGGTGCGTTATTCGGCCCGATAGCCGGTACTTTTTATAATCTCACCGCGGCCACTATCGGTGCGATGCTTTCCTTTTTAATGGCGCGTTTTATGGCGGCTGACTGGGTGGCGAATAAAACCGGTGGTCGATTAAAACAACTCATCAATGGTGTGGAAAATGAAGGCTGGCGATTTGTTGCCTTTGTTCGTCTGGTACCTTTGTTCCCGTTTAATTTACTGAACTATGCCTTGGGTTTGTCGCGTATCAGTTTTACTCAATACAGCATTGCTACTTATATTTTTATGTTACCCGGTGCTATCGCATATACCTATCTTGGTTATATTGGCAAAGAAGCCGCAACCGGCGGAGAAGATCTGGTGCAAAAAACGATGCTGGCGCTGGCGCTATTGGCAGTGGTGTCTTTTATTCCGCGATTGATGGGTGTGTTGCGCAGAGGTTCAATGTTAGCGGTTGATGAAATCAAACAACGTCTTGATAGTGATGAGGATGTGTTGTTGCTGGATGTGCGTACGCCTGAGGACTATGTCGGTGAGCAGGGACATGTTCCCGGTTCTAAATTGATACCACTGGAAGAACTGGTGCAGCGAATAGAAGAGATTGATGACTATCTTGAAAAGCCTGTTGTCACTATTTGTCGAACTGATCGTAAATCAGCCAAGGCGGCACAGTTGTTAGCACAACATGGTTTTGCCGATGTGCATGTGGCGAAGATGGGGATGACGGACTGGATAAAAAACAATTATCCAGTTGAATAAAATTTTGAGGCCTTATTATGAAAACAGTAACCATCGTTATTCAAAATGCGCCGTATAAAAAGGGTAACAAAGCCTGGCACGCGTTGAGGTTTGCGGGTGCGGCTCTGGTGGAAGATATGAACGTGCAACTCCATCTTCTGGATGAAGGTGTTGAGGTGGGTCGAAAAAATCAGGATGTACCAGAAGGTATGGTGAATCTGGAAGAGCTGCTTGCTGAACTTATCGAGTGTGGTCTGGTTGTGCGTGCATGTGGTATGTCACTTAATGATTGCGCTCTTGATGAAGAAGCCATGATTGATGGTATTGAATGTGGCTCGATGAAAGCATTGGCGGGTTGGGTGAAGGAAAGTGATCAGGTTATGGTTTTTTGACACAGCAGAGCAGTGAAGTTTTTTATTAATATTTGAGTGAATGATGAATACAGTTAGGGTTGAACCACCAATATGCCACGCACCTCGTGAAGCTTCCTCAGCGACACAGGATGTAATGCCGAGTCGTTATGGAATTGGTATTCAGCTTTTGAGCATGGCTGCTTTTACGCTAGCTTTTGTTGGCTGGCTGAATGAGACATGGTTGTTCTGGTTTGAAAATCCCATCTGGTTAAATCGTTATACTGAGTACGGAATTATTCTGGGTTTTGGTATCTGGCGAATTGTTGCAGAAAAAAATGCCTATACCCGCAAGCGTTTAATTATTCTGGTTTCTATGGTTACCATTTTCTGGTGGCTTATTCCCTGGTTGTATCCATTTTATGAGCCCTATGTTGGTTTTCTCTGGGCGCAGCCGGTTTTTCCCTCTTTGCATGTGCCGGGCACGATTACTTTCTTTTTAATTCTGGCGGCTGTATTTCTTTTTGGTCGTCGAATTATCTGTGGTTTTAACTGTCCCTGTGTGGGCATTCGTGAAACCGTGGGTTTTGCTTTTCGTGATCGAACACTTCGCTCTAACTGGACGTGGGCGCTACGTCATACAAAGTGGTTTTTCTTTATTTATTATGTTGGTGTCATGGTGGTCACTCAGTATCCGCCTAATTCATGGACGGTGAGTTTTGTTGGTGGTTTTTACCTCATCGTTGCAATGACTTATTTCGGTAGCTTTTTTATTGCGCCCATTGTCGGTAATCGTTTTTATTGTCGTTATCTGTGTCCTTATGGCGCTACCTTTGGTCTGCTCAATCATGCAGGTTTTTATGGTATCAACATGGACAAGGACAAGTGCAATGATTGCCAGCGTTGTGAACAGGTTTGCGACATGGGTATTCCTGTGTGGAGACAGGGCAAGTCTGCTGGTCGTGTTACGGCTATTGAAGATTGTATGGGCTGTGCCCGTTGTGTAGTTACCTGTCCGACTGATGCACTGGAAATTACCGATGTGCGTAATTTTTTCAAAAAGAATCTGGTGCAGAATGCTAGTCATTTATTGAAACGTAATCCATTGGTGGATGCTGGTCGTGAGGAAGTTGAACATCGTCAGTCATCTAAACGAGTTGATGACTGGTCTGAAATTTCTGTGCAACCGTCATTAACCATGATTCAACAACAGGCCAGTCGTTGTCTTGACTGTGGTTTACCGGGGTGCAGCAATGCCTGCCCATTAAATAATCGAATTCCTGAATGGCTGGAACAGGTCGCGCTTGGCAATATGCAGCAGGCTGCTGAGATTGCACATGCCACCAGTAATCTGCCTGAAATTTGCGGCACCTTATGTCCGCAACATCGTTTATGTGAGGGTAGTTGTACCAAGGCGAACGAACCGGGCGGTGCGGTGACGATTGGTGCGATTGAACGTTATCTAGTTAATGAAGCGCTGGATAAACAGTGGCAGCCTCTGAACGTAATCAAGCAGAATGATAAACACATTGCCATTATAGGTGCAGGTCCTGCAGGACTTGCCTGTGCGGATGAACTCAATAAAGCGGGTTGTGAAGTCACGGTGTTTGACCGAAATGATGAAGTTGGTGGTTTGATGGCAACGGGTGTGCCTCCGTTCAAGCTGGATAAAGCCATGCTGACACGTCGTTATGAAATGCTGCAACAGCAGGGCGTAAAATTTCAGTTAGCTTCAGAGGTTGATGAAGCTAAGTTGCTTGAAATAGAAACATCTTCTGATGCGATTTTTCTTGGTACAGGCGCACAGACTTCTCGCGATCTAAAATTACCGGGGCAAAATTTAAAAGGTGTGACTGATGCGCTCAGTTACTTACAACAGGTGAATAAAAATAATGACAGTGCTGATATGTCTGGAAAGCATATGCTGGTTATTGGCGGTGGTGATAGCGCCATAGATTGTGCGCGTTCTGCGCTTCGACAGCATGCCGCAGAAGTGACTATCGCCTACCGAGGTAATGAGCAGGCAATGCGTGCTACACCTAAAGAAAAACAGGCTGCCTGGGAAGAAGGTGTGCGACTGCGTCTGGAGTATGCGCCAACAGAAGTTATTGGTGATGAGTTCGTAACCGGTGTGCGTTTCGATAAAGTAGTCAGTGGGCAGGAAGTCATCGACTGTGATGTCGTTGTTTTTGCGGTTGGTCAGGTGAACAGACCACAATCATGGATGACACGATTGAATATTGAAACTGATCAGCAGGGTGTCATTATTGTTGATGACAATGGTCGGACATCAAATTCCAAAATCTATGCAGGCGGTGATAATACTAATGGCCCTGATCTGGTGGTAACAGCAGTTGCTTCTGGTCGTCGTGCAGCAGAAGGAATCCTGAAAAGTTTCCGTCTGGATCAGAAAATTATTCAAGCCGTCTATCCTAAAGCATCTGTGTTCTCAAAAAACAGGCTTGCCGAATCGGCGTGATGAAAATTTTATTCCAGACATTGCTGCTGATTTTTATACTGAATAGTTCATCGGTGTTTGCCAGCCATAGTTTTGCTGGTATGGATATGTGTGCGGTTTATCCTGAAGTGATGCCGCCGGGTTTGGAGCCAGCTTTGTTACCTGATGCAGGTGGCCAGGGCTCATTGATGATGGAAGAGTACTGTACTCAATGCCATGCTATGCCGGGGCCTGGACGGCATACTGCTGAAGAATGGCCGCAGGTGCTTGAACGTATGCTGGTATTGATGGATGTTGCTGACAGGTTTGGTGGTCTGCTGGGAAATGTAAAAACACCATCTTCTGGTGAGCGCGAACAGTTGCGTGACTATTTAAATTTGTATGCGCTTAAGCCGGTAACAACAAAGCCTCAGGGTGTTGGTGCTAATGCGTTTGAAAATTATTGTGGTGATTGTCATGCTTTGCCCGATATGTCGCAATACAATCATTTCGATCAATCAAGTTTGATAAAAAGAATGCAGCGTAATATGGAGGTGATGAAATATTCGCCGCCTTCATCCGATAGCATGATGCAGATACAACTTTACCTACAGGAAAATACTGGTGCTGTTGCGGTAAGTAATGCGGCTGTTGATGAATGGCTAACAGTTAAAAAAAATATCGATGTTGATGGCTCTTATAATAAATCATTTAGCTTTGGTAGCTGGCTGGCATTGGCGCCATTTTTTGTTCTGGTTTTTATTGGTTTGCTGCGTTGGTGGAGCAATCACCAAAAGACAAGGGTGTGAGGAATAATAAAATGCGAACATCTTATGTCTGGATACCACTTCTGATAGCAGCCATTGCTGTGCCTTTGGGCTTTTATTATGTCGACTGGAGTAAGTCCGGTGAAGGCGCAGGGCTCTATTCCAGGGACTGGTCACCCGAAGCTATTTTTGCTTACTGGAATCCTGATGAATTTTACAAGTCGGTTGAATCTGTTGTGGGTGAATTTAGCGGTGAGCAGTGTGTTGAATGTCATCAGGCGGTGACTCCCGGTGTAGTCAATGACTGGCGCAAAAGTGGACATTCCAAACCTGCGAATAATCAGGCCGTGGTTTATTGTTCAGATTGTCATGGCAATAATCATGAAGATTTACATTTACCCACGCCAGATGTTTGTGGTACTTGTCATAACGTTCAGCATGATCAATTTACTGATGAGAAACGTTACGGTTTTCCGAGTCATTCGCTGGCACTGGAAAGAGCGATGGATGCTAAACATTTTGCCGATAAGCCCAAGGCTGAAGTGACCGCCTGTGTGCAATGTCACTCGGTGGCCAGTAAATGTGATTCCTGTCATACACGTCATGTTTTCAGTGCGGCGGAAGCGCGGCGCCCCGAAGCCTGTATTACCTGTCACAGCGGGCCACCTCATCCCGATGATGAAACTTATTTTCATTCAAAGCATGGTCAACTTTATTTGGCTGAAGGTGAGAACTGGGACTGGTCAAAACCATTGAGTAAAGGCAATTACCCCGCGCCAACATGTGCCTATTGTCATATGGACAATGGTAAGCATCAGGTGGCAGATAAGGCGATCTGGAAGTTTGGTCTTAAACAGGTTAATCCACTCACATCCGGTAATCAGATAAGGCGTAAGCAGTGGGTGGAGCTGTGCGGTGATTGCCATGAGAAAGATTGGTCGGCGGAACAACTAAGGCAACTGGATGCAGAGCGAAAATTATCGTGGAGTAAATTGTATGAAGCCGAAGCTGTGCTCAAAGATTTGCGCTCAGAAAAATTAATGCAGCCCTCAGCAAAACAACGTCCACCATACCCCGGTGATTCGCCAGATGCTTTTTTACAATATCAGCGTATAGGTTTTTTTGAAGGTCAGGCCTCGGCTTTTTATAATGTTTCGCCGATAGAGCGGGATTATTTCGAGATGTGGTATTTCGATAATCTTAAATCTTATAAAGGGGCGGCTCATGGTGATGCCTCTTTTGTTGATGAAGGGCAGGCTGCGATGGATGCTAGTCTTGAAACAATAAAGCGAAATGCGGAGCGCTTACGTAGCGCTGGTGAAGGAAAGTTAGATAAAGATACAGAGGGAAATATCTGGCTTGAAGGTGAATACACTGAATACAACCGGGATCACAACTGATGAAAAATTATGGTGCCATTCAGTCTGTATTTTTCTGTATCGCCTCGCTGGCTTTCGGTGGTTTTTCCATTGCGGCTGATTTATCGGTATCGGGTGTGTTTAATAACGAACAATGTATCCACTGCCACGAAAAGACAGAAGGGGATTTGATTGAAAGCTGGCGAAAAAGTAGTCATGCCAAATCTGAAAAATTGGTCGATTGTGTCGCCTGCCACGGCACCGAGCATGAAAGTGCAGCAACAAAGGCGCGACAGGATCAGGTTTGTGTTGACTGTCATGGTGGTGCAAAAGATCCGGTGGTGCACAGTTACTCAAGCTCTAAACACGGCGCGTTGATGCGAATTGGAGCCGGGCAGGAGGACTGGAACAAATCGCTTTCAATGGCAAATTATCGTGTGCCGGGCTGTGCTTATTGTCATATGCATGCAGGCGAGCATGATGTAACTACCAGTGTGCGTCGGGACATCATGCAGGAATCTGAGGCGGTTCAGGATGAGATTCGGGCGGTATGTCAGGATTGCCACTCACCTCGTTATATCACTCGATTGCTGGAAAATGGTGAGGCTATGCTGGAGATAGCCCGTAAAAAAGTCCGTGAAGCAGACAGCTTGATCCAGCAGGCAGAAAATGAATTTAGCGAGCAGCAGCTGCTACCAGCAAAGCAACAAAGGCTAAAAATGCAGCAGCACTTGATCAATGTGAGTCTGGGGGCAGGGCATCAATCGCCTGATTACCAATGGTGGCATGGGCAACCCGCGCTGGATGGTGATTTGTTGCGTATCAAGGGCTTCATTAGTGAGCTGCCAATGAATGACTAATCCTTTCCCCGAGTATTGTATATTTCTGTTAGATAACGCTATCATTGCTTTTTTACTATAAAAATCTAAGGGTTATGGGGAGTATGTATGAGTCTGAAGTGGACTGATTCACTGGATATTGCTATTGAACTGGATGAAAAATTTCCAGATATTGATCCTATGCATATCAATTTTGTGGACCTGCGTGACTGGGTCTGTCAGCTCGATGATTTTGATGATCAGCCGGATCATTCAGGTGAGCGTATCCTTGAGGCTATCCAGATGGCCTGGATTGAGGAAAAAAGCTGAT
>JAGLQT010000137.1 GCA_023136715.1 Gammaproteobacteria bacterium
GCGTACAATCGCGGGTTTATTGATTTTAAATCAAAAAGTTAAGCAAGCTTAGCGATAGCAGCAAACGACGTAGAGTATGAGCAAAGAAAATACCAATATGCAGACAGAAAAGATTAATTTTCTGGATCTAGACCGCGAAGGTATGGAGGCATTTTTTGCGTCGATCGGAGAAAAGTCGTTTCGTGCCAGTCAGGTCATGAAATGGATTCATCAGCAGGATGTGGCTGATTTTAAACAGATGAACAATATTTCAAAGTCGCTTCGTGATCAGCTTGAAGTATTGGCTGAAATTAAAGCGCCCGAAGTGGTGCTGGATGAGTTATCCAGTGATGGCACCCGCAAGTGGGTGCTGAAGCTTGATGATGGCAACCAGGTCGAAACTGTTTATATTCCGGAAAGTGATCGCGGTACTTTGTGTGTTTCATCACAAGTTGGCTGTGCACTGGATTGCAGTTTTTGTTCAACAGGTCGCCGAGGCTTCAATCGCAACCTGAGTACCGCCGAAATTATTTCACAGGTCTGGTTGGCTACACGATTAGTCGATGAAGAAAAAAAACCAGGACGAAAAGTCACTAATGTCGTTTTGATGGGCATGGGTGAACCATTGTTAAATTTTGATAATGTGGTTAAATCTGTGCACATTATGATGGATGATTTTGCTTATGGCTTGAGTAAACGTAGAGTGACTGTGAGTACAGCGGGTGTTGTCCCTGCTATGGATAAGTTAGGTGATGTGCTCGATTCACGTTTAGCAGTTTCGTTGCACGCAACTAATAATGAGTTGCGTGATCAACTAGTACCTATTAATAAAAAATATCCCCTGGAAAAATTAATACCCGCATGCCATCGTTTTATTGATAAACAAAATACACGCACAAGAATTACTTTTGAATACGTCATGCTTGATGGTGTTAATGATACCGATCAGCATGCCAGAGAATTAGTGAAGTTACTAAAAGGGATTCCAACACTGATGAATTTGATTCCCTTTAATCCGTTTAAGGGTTCAGGTTATAAAACATCATCAATGAAGCGGGTTGAGAAATTTAGTCAAATTTTAATAAATTCAGGAATGACAACAGTCATTCGTCGTACGCGCGGTGATGATATTGATGCCGCCTGTGGTCAGCTGGTTGGCAAGGTTGAGGATAAGAGTCGTCGTGATCGCCGTTTTGAGGAGCCCAGATTCGGGATGCGTCTATGAATATAAGATCAGGATTATTAATTCTTTCAATTGCGTTTGCTTTGTCAGCTTGTGGTGGTGGACAGTCTAACGTAAAAGAAGATAAAGCTGAGAAGGATCTGAAACAGTCATCAATAACCAATGTTCAGTTGGGTGTTGGCTATTTGAGGCGAGGCGACTACAAAGTTGCAGAACAAAAGTTGCTTAAGGCTATAGAGCAAGATCCAGATAATATTGTTGCTTATACAACCATGGCATTTTTGATGATGCAAGTAAATAAAATGGAAGAGGCTGAAGAGTATTATTTGGAAGCCTTGGATATTAAAGAAAATGATCCGGAGTTGCGCAATGGTTACGGTACTTATCTGTGTCGAGTAGGACGTACCGATGATGCTATGGAGCAATTTAAAGAAGCTTACGGTAATCCGTTTTATAAAATGGCATATTTGGCCTATTCCAATGCCGGTACGTGCTTATTGCAAGCGGGTAAATATGAGTTAGCTGAAAAAATGTTACGTAAGGCATTGAAGCAGCAACCTCAGTTATCAGCTGCGTTAATATCCATGGCTGAGCTGGGTGTAAAGACGGAAAAATTTCTGATGGCGCGTGCATATATTCAGCGTTATCACGCAACCAATAAGCCTTCTTCTGAAAGTCTGTGGGTTCAGGTTCAGGCGGAAAGAGCGCTGGGTGCAAAAGAGCATTATCATAAATATGCAAGACAAATACTGGATGAATTCCCTGATTCTGAGCAGGCAGGTCTGGTAATGGAGCTGGCGCGTCGTGACCGAATCAAGGAATACTGAACAAGAGAAAGATGTTAATCGCGTGCTCTCCTTTGGGGAGCGTTTATACGTTGAGCGTAAAAAGCAAAATCTTTCGGTTGCAGATGTTGCAAAAGCGATACATTTAGCTGAAAAAGTGATTGATGCTATCGAGCGATCTGATGTTGATCAATTGCCGCAACCTACATTCGTACAAGGCTATTTGAGGGCGTATGCCAAATATTTAGGTGTTTCAGATGCTTTGATTTTAGAAGAATATGAACAGGCTATACCGCATCAGCAAGATATTACTCTGAATCCACGTTCATCACTCCCCGGTGAGGCGAGCAGTAATTCACCGTTTGTAAAAACGATTACGGTTTTATTATTGGTGCTAATGGTGGCAGCGGCACTCTATGCTTCATTTGATTATTATAAAAATGCAATTGTCGCGAATGATACTGAACTGCATGATCAAGCTTCATTATCTTTGCCTGATGAGGAATCGTTCGAGCAGGTAAATATGGAAGATGATATTTTGTCTGGATCGGTTGAGCAGGTTGATATTAAGCAGAATGTTGAAGAGCCAGAGCCAGAGCCAGAGCAAGAAGCTGTAACAAGTACAGAGGTCGATGCACCAGAGTTGCCAACGAACATTATTAAAGAAAGTGATAAAGAGAGCGTTGAAGAGCAGGTAGTCGATACAGTAGTGCTTAATGATTCAGTAAACCAGAAGCCGACTAATCAATTAAATGCTAAGGGTGATGATGATCTTGAGCTATCAGCGACTCAAGTGTCCTGGATAGAAGTGGATGATGCTAATAGTGAAAACTTGTATTACGACCTGTTGCAGAAAGATCAAAGTATCATGCTAAAAGGCACGGCTCCATTTAAGATTTTTCTTGGTAATGCGCCGCAAGTAAAAGTTAAAATTAACGATGTGTCAGTAAATATTGAAAAATATATTCGTTCAAACAATATCGCACATTTCAGTATATCTGTTGATCAGCAACAGGTAGTTTTTCATTAATATAAAAAGATCCAGGTTTCATGGCTAAATCACTTAAATCCATTCGTGGTATGCACGATGTATTGCCCGAGGATTCACCACGTTGGCAGGCTTTTGAAGCCATCATTAGACGGCTTATGACTGCCTATGCCTACAGTGAAATTCGCACCCCCATTGTAGAATCTACCGATTTGTTTTGTCGCTCTATCGGTGAAGTCACTGATATTGTTGAAAAGGAAATGTACACTTTTGAAGATAGAAATGGTGATCTGCTTACTTTGCGACCTGAAGGTACGGCAAGTTGCGTGCGCTCAGGAATACAGCACGGGATATTGCATAACCAGATTCGTCGTCTCTGGTATATGGGGCCGATGTTCCGGCACGAACGTCCTCAGAAAGGCCGTTACAGACAATTTCAGCAACTGGGCGTGGAAACATTTGGCATTGCGGATGCTGATGTTGATGCAGAATTAATTATTATCAGCGCACGTCTTTGGCGTGAACTGGGTTTAAAAGATTTACGCCTGGAGTTAAATACACTGGGTAGTGCCGAATCGAGAGCAAGATACCGTGAAGTGCTGGTTGAGTATCTTGAAACGCATCGCGATCAGCTTGATGAAGACAGTTTACGCCGTGTTTATAAAAACCCACTGCGTGTGCTCGATAGTAAAAATCCTGAGATGGCAGGCTTGATTAGTAATGCGCCGGATTTGCACGATTATCTTGATGAAGAATCGGTTGAACATTTTGAGAATTTAAAAGTCTATCTGGATGCAGCAGGAATTGACTACATCATTAATCCCAGACTGGTTCGCGGCCTGGATTATTACTGTAAAACTGTTTTTGAATGGGTCACAGATAGCCTGGGTGCACAGGGTACTGTGTGCGCGGGCGGTCGTTATGATGGTCTGGTTGAACAGTTAGGTGGTAAGGCTTCACCAGCGGCAGGTTTTGCGATAGGTATGGAACGCCTGTTGGCATTGATGGAAGAGACGGGTGTTGCCTTTCAGGAAACGCCAATTGATATTTATTTACTACCCAGAGCCTCATCAGATATTGAGCGTGGCTTGAAATTAGCAGAGTCTTTGCGTGATGCTTTGCCTGAGTTAAAAATACAAATGCATTGTGGCGGTGGTTCAAATAAGTCACAAATGAAAAAAGCAGATAAGAGTGGTGCCGAGATGGTTTTGTTCGTTAGCGATGAAGAGCCAGATCGTGTTGCTATTAAATATTTGCGCGAAGATAGGGAGCAGCAGTTCGTTGATCAGGATGCTGTTGTTAGTTTTTTACAGAAAAAATAATTAGGAAAATGTAATGCAAGATTTTGAAACAGAAGAACAGCAGTTAGACGCGCTTAAGCAGTGGTGGAAAGAGAATTCGTCTTCATTATTTATTGGTTTAGCTGTCGGTGGTTTTGCGCTGGGTGGCTGGAAATTTTATCATCAAACTCAATTTGAGCACGGTGTTGAAGCTAGTGATATGTATGTATCTGTCGTTGCCCAGGCCGAGGCAGGTGCTGGTGGTACATTTGATACGACTGTAGTCGATAAGCTGGTTGCGGGGTATTCAGATACGCCCTATGCGGCCCTGTCTTCCCTGGTTATAGCGAAGCATGAAGTCACGGCTGGAAATATTGATCAGGCTATTTCACGGTTGCAGTGGGCAGTGGATCATGCGGTCGAGGAAGAAATAACGTCTGTAGCACAGCTTAGACTGGCACGATTGCTGTTGTCTCAGAAAAAATATGATGAAGCCAATAAGCTATTGATGACAAAACATTCGTCAGCATTTGATGCTTTGTATGAAGAGCTTAAGGGTGACATGTTTGTTGCCAGGGGTGAATTAGAACAAGCCCGTATTGCTTATGATAAAGCGATTGCTGGTTCAGAAAGTGCTAATCGCTGGTTGCAATTAAAGCGTCAGGATTTGGGAAATTCACAACTTAATTCATCAGAATTGGTTGAGCCATCTGCATGATAAGGATTCGTTATTATTTGCTGCTATTGAGTTTCTCTATACTGACTGCCTGTGGTGGTGATGATGATAATTCTGAGCCGCCTGCGCTGTTAACCGAATTTGAGCCAGCTAAAATATTGAATGAGCAATGGTCATTGCGCACGCATGGCGCTATTGAACAGCAATTTTTATTTATTGAGCCTTTATTGTTGAAGGATAAAATAATTACAGCTGGTCGCGATGGCATTGTAACTGTTATTGATATTCATGATGGTCTGCAACTCCAGGAAATTGATCTTAATACCACTTTAAGTAGTGGTGTTGGTGGTGATGATAGTCTCTGGTTGCTGACGACAAAAGAAGGTGAATTAGTAGCGATTGATGCATCTAGTAATCAGGTTAAGTGGAAGGTTAATGTGCCTAGCGAAGTTTTGTCGCGACCTGTTATGGCGGTAAATTCAATTTTGCTTCGTACTGTTGATGGTCAGATTGTTAGTCTTGATCGCTCAAACGGAAAAACGATATGGAGCTATCAGCAAACTAAACCCGCTTTAACCTTGCGCGGTAGTGGCTTGTTAGTGCTGGCGCGTGATCGCGTTTATGCGGGCATGGCTAATGGTCGAATGGTTGCGTTGTCCCTGGCGAATGGCGAAGTTATATGGAATGTCGTTCTTGCTTCTCCACAGGGGCATTCTGAAATTCAAAGACTGGTAGATGTTGATGGTCGTGCTGAGTTATTTGGTTATGTTTTATATGTTGCTGGTTATCAGGGTCGTGTAGCAGCTATTGATGTGCAGAAAGGCCAGTTCTTGTGGGCGCGTGATTTTTCTAGTTATAGCGGTGTGACAGTAGATGCCAAGGCTGTATATAGTAGCGATGAACGTAGTCATGTTTGGGCTCTGGACCGCTTTAGCGGTGCAACTATGTGGAAGCAGGAAAAGCTACAAGCACGAAATATAACTCGTCCGGTCCTGTTTGGTGATTACCTTGTGG